>JAZRNI010000118.1:0-3524 GCA_045648105.1 Eubacteriales bacterium
CACCTTCGCACACCTTGATGCGACCACCGTCCTTTCGCGTAGCATCGCGTCGCTGGGTATTTACCCTGCGGTCGATCCGCTTGAGTCAACGTCCCGTATTCTCGCGCCCGACGTAGTCGGAATTGAGCATTACGAGGTTGCGCGCGAGGTGCAGAGAATGCTCCAGAGATATAAGGAGCTTCAGGACATCATCGCAATTATGGGTATGGAGGAGCTTTCCGAGGACGATAAGCTCGTCGTCAACCGCGCAAGAAAAGTACAGCGCTTCCTTTCTCAGCCCTTCTCGGTTGCCGAGCAGTTTACCGGTATGCAGGGTAAATACGTGCCTATTAAGGAAACAATCCGCGGATTCCGTGAAATACTTGACGGCAAGCACGATAATCTGCCCGAGAGTGCCTTCCTCTTCGTCGGTACCATTGACGAGGCAGTAGAAAAGGCTAAGAGCCTCGCTTGAGGTGATAGGTATGAAAAGCTTTAATCTTAAGGTTGTAACACCCGACGGTCTTGCTTTTGACTCATGGGTGGAGAGCTTGCTTTTGCACACCGGCGACGGTGACGTTGAGTTTCTTTCGGGACACATTGATTATATGGCGTCGGTAGGCACTGGCAGAGCAAGAATAAAAGAAAACGGCAACGACAGATTTGCATCCGTCTCGGGCGGCTTCGTTACTGTTCTTGGCGGCGAAGTAAAGCTGGTTGCAATAACCTTTGAGTTTCGCGAGGATATAGACCTCGCGCGTGCTAAGGCGGCACGCGAAGCGGCAGAGGCGGCGATATCTGCCGCTAAGGACGATAAGGCGATAAGGCTCGCCCGGGCAAAGCTCGCAAGAGCGATAAACCGCATCAACATCGCAGAAATGTAAATCGGCTTAGAGCTGAAATCGATAAAAAAAGGCGCATATGAACGCAAAAAAAGAAGGAAAAATTTCTTTTATTAAAATTTGCGTTTATGCGTCTTTTTTCTTCGTTAAAGCGGAATTTACCTTAAAATATTGTTGAATAAGACAATAAAAGTCCGGCTTGGATAAAGATACGAAAAAATGGGAAAAATTCACACGGGTAGGGGGTAAATTGCTTATTTTGCCATTTTCGCCCTTAAAAAACCGTTAAGATGCAAAAAGCGAACGGATAAGACACAAAAGCATGCCTTGCCGAGCGCCGCCTGAGTCTTTTAAAGCGCTTTCGCACAAAAATCCAAAAACATCTTGACTTTTTTAACGTAATTGTATATAATATATATAATCTAGAGAATTTTAAACGGCCGCGGCTGTTAATTCCGCTGATTTTTCAAAATAGCCCCGGGGCTATTTGCGCTCAACACTTCGCGCTGAGCGCGCTTACACATTTTCGATATAAAACGCCGCTGCACGGTTCCGTCTCATTTAATCAGATGGCGGTGCGTACGGACGGTATTTTATAAAATTTATATGGAGGTTCAATAAAATGAACAAGAATTTCAAAAGAGTAGTTTGTTTGATTCTTGTTGTTTGTATGGCTCTCTCCGTTGCTCTTTCGCTTACGAGCTGTGGCGACAACGGTGTAGGCAGATATACATACAAGTCATATTCAACTGCTCTGGGTTCAAACTGGAACCCTCACACTTGGGAGACCAACGCTGACGACTCTATCCTCAGCTACCTTTCTTCTCCCTTCGTAACCATGGAAGCAAAGGACACCGAGAACGGTGTTTACCAGTGGGTTTACGAAATGGCAACGTCTATCAAGGACGTAACTGCCGCTAACAAGGCAGATCTCACTAAGTACAACGTAAGCCTTCCCGCAGGTAAGACCGCGGATGACATCACCGAGGGCTACGTATTTGAGATCAAGCTTAACCCCGACGCTAAGTGGGAAAACGGCGTAAAGATCACTGCTGACGACTACATCTACTCCATGCAGCAGCTTCTTGACTCCAAGATGAGAAACTACAGAGCTAACCTCTACATTTCAGGTGAATCTGCAGTTGCAGGCGGCGCGGCTTACTACAACTCCGAAGCTCCCATCTACGCTCCTATCGTTCCTGCTTACGAGGATACCCCCGACTACAGCTACGATATTGAAGCTGCTATCACCGCCGGTAACCTTTACGTAAACGTATCCAGCGAGAGCATGACTCTTTATCCGATGAGCCTTGCAGCTCTTAACAACGACTATCTTGGCGATAAGGACGTTGCTGCTACTCTTACCGATCTTTCCGGTAAGGCTAACGCATACGGCTACACTCTCATCACTGCTGAGAACAAGGATACTGTATTCGGCGCAATAAAGAAGATTCTTACTGTATTCGGTATTACCGATGATGCAGAAGCAAGCGAGGTTCTTAAGGAAGCTCTCTTCTACAACACCGGCAAATTTGGCGAAAAGGTTGAGTACGATAAGGTTGGCTGCTACAAGGTAGACGAGTACACCATCCGTTACGTTTGCCAGACCGCTATCGACTACTACTACTTCCTCACCTCTTGCACCTCTACTTGGCTTGTTTATAAGGATCTCTACGAGGCAGGTAAGGATACTACCGGCGAGCTTGTAACCACCAACTACGGTACTTCGAAGAAGACTTCTATGTCCTACGGCGTTTACAAGATGGAATCCATGCAGGCTGACAAGCAGATCGTATTCGTTCAGAACGAGAACTGGTACGGTTGGGAAAAGGATGAAAACGGTGAGAACAAGAAGGATGAAGAGGGCAACCTCATCTCTTACACCTCTTACCACAAGAACATCGACGGCGAAGCATTCAAGGTAGATGGCGAGGCTCATCGCCAGCACCAGATAACCAGAGTTGTTATCGACGTTATGGAAGAGGCTGCTGCTAAGCAGGCATTCCTTAAGGGTGAGCTTTCCGACTGGAATCCTGATGCTACCGAGCTTCTTACTTACTCCGCATCCGAAAGACTTTACAAGGTTGACGAGACCTACACGATGTCCTTCTTCTTCAATACCGGTATTGAGGCTCTTAAGAATATGGACGCTAAGGAAGGCAACGTAAACTCCGTTGTTCTTTCTAACACCAACTTCCGTAAGGCATTCAGCTATGCTATCAACAGAGCTGAGTACGTAACTGCTACCGAGGGTTACAAGCCCGCGTTCGCAATTATGAACAGCCTTTACTACTATGATTTCTACAACGATCCTTCATCCTCCTACAGAAACACCGATCAGGCTAAGCAGGCTATCTGCGACCTCTACGGCGTTAAGTGGGGTGAAAATGAGACCTACAAGACTCTTGACGAGGCTGTTAACTCTGTAACAGGTTACAACCTTGACCTTGCTAAGCAGCTTATGAAGACTGCTTGCGAAGAGCTTGTTGCTGCAAATCTCTACACCGCAGGTCAGGAAATCAAGATTAAGATTGGTTGGGCTAAGGGTGCTCTCACCTCTGCAGACAACCAGCAGATTACTCTTATGAACAACTTTATCAACGCTGCTATCGAGGGCTCGGGCTTCGGCAAGATCACTCTTGAGGGTGTTGGTAACATCGAAGATAGATACGGTGACGTTCCCGCAGGTAAGTACGCTATCGG
>JAZRNI010000119.1:0-2920 GCA_045648105.1 Eubacteriales bacterium
CACGATTTCTTCCTCTACTACACGCTTCGCTACGGCTTTTCACCCGCAAAAATCAAAAGACTTGCCCTCGTCGCATTTGAGGGCTCATACAGCGAAAGCGAAATCGACGGATGGCTTAAGCTCTTTATAAAGCGCTTCGTCTCTCAGCAGTTCAAGCGCTCCGCTCTCCCCGACGGCGTAAAGCTCGGTGAAATTTCACTTTCCCCGCGCGCAGGTCTTAAAATGCCCTCAGACGCAAGCTATGCCTTCCTTCTTTCCGAGCTTGAAGGAGAAATTTAATGAACAGCATCTTCGACCTATTCAAGAAAATTGAAAAATCAAGCGCTGAGCCCAAAAATATAAGCTACATCGTGGCAGGCCTTGGCAATCCCGGCGCAAAATACGAAAAAACAAGACACAACGCAGGCTTTATAGCCATCGACAGTATAGCAAATAAGCTCGGTGTCAGCGTAAACACGGCAAAATTCCACTCGCTGGTAGCCGAGTGCGAGATAAGCGGTGTGCGCGTGCTTTTGATGAAGCCGCAAACGATGATGAATAACTCGGGCGCGGCAATTTCCGAGGCAGCCTCGTTTTATAAAATCCCAGCCGAGAACGTAATAATTCTTCACGACGAAATAAGCTTCGATGCGGGCGTTATCCGCATAAGACGAAAGGGAAGCGCGGGCGGTCATAACGGACTTAAAAGCATTATAGCATCTCTGCCCGGCGAGAATTTCCCAAGGGTCAAAATAGGCGTCGGTCAAAAGCCGCATCCCGAATACGACCTCGTCGACTGGGTGCTCGGCAAATTCCCGGATACGGAGCTTCAGAAAATCAACTCGCGGCTTGACGATATATATGACACCGTCTCGCTTATCTGCCTTGGTAAAATAGACGACGCAATGTGTAAATATTCAAAGGGCTCAAAATGAAAAATATTTCAAGCATCCTGAGACTTGACGGAGAATTTGGCGCGTTCGCTTCTGCCGCGCGTGCACAGCTTTCCGAAAAAACACCTCTGCCTATCGTGGTAAACGGACTCTACGGCGGCGCTGAGGATGCGTTTCTCTCTGAGGCAATAAAGGAATTTCTCTGTGCCTCGGACGGCGTTTCGCTCGTGCTTACCGCAAACGAAGAGGAACGTAAAAAATGCTGTGACGTGCTCGAAGGCTTTGGCATAAACGCTCTCGAATTCAAGGATAAGGACCTCGTCTTTCATAACCTCTCAGCTTCTCGCGACATTGAACGGGAGAGGCTTTTCGTGCTCCATTCAATACTCGAGGGCAATACCCGTGTAGTCGTTAGCACGGTAAAATCCGCGCTTTTGTATACAGCTCCAAGAGAAATTCTGCGCAAAAATACCGTAAGAATATCCGTTGGCGACGAGCATGACACAGCTAAGCTCTCCGAGCGCCTTTCCGAGATGGGATACGCGCGGGTCGATGGCTGTGAGTCAAGCGGTCAGTTCTCCGTTCGCGGTGATATTATAGATTTGTGGAGCGGCAACGAGCAATACCCCGTGCGTATAGAGCTTTTCGGCGACGAGGTAGACAGACTCAGCCACTTCGACCCAATAAATCAGCGCTCACTCGACTCTGTCAGCGAGGCTCTGATTCTCCCTGCTACAGAGCTTATATTTGACATAAGTGCGCGTAAAAGATGTCTTGACGAGCTCGATAAGCTCATTTGTGCGGCAGAAAGCGCCGAGGGCCGTGATACTCTTAAGCGCGAGCGCGCGCTCTTCTCATCGTCCCTCATTCCTCGCTCACGCGATAAATTTCTATCTCTCTGCTACGAAAAAAAGGAAACTCTCCTTTCGTATATAGAATCCTTTGGCAGCGGCGCAGTATTCTTTACCGATACAAACGCCGTACGCGCGGCAATAAAGCAGCTCGAAAAGGAGAGCGCAAGCGCCAAAAGCGCCCTTGTAAATCAAGGCCTTATCGAAAGCGCCGAGTATTACCTCTCTGAAAAAGAGTACAACGCATTTCTTTCCCGCAGAGTTCCGGTTCATATCCACCCCTTTTCGGGCGGACTCGACACCGCTTCCGCGCTCGGCGGACTCTTTGGCTTCGCTACGCGCAAGACCGTCTCGTACGGCGATAACCCCACAATGCTCCTTGAGGACCTGAGCTCCTACAAAAAAATGGGCTATAAGGTGCTCCTTCTTTGCGAAAGCACGCAGTCAATTCGCTCAATAGAGCAGACTCTCTTTGACAAGGGCATAATACTTAATAATATCAAGGATAAGGACGATTTCAGCTTCGCTTCGGCGCGCAGCGGAGAGATTTATATTGATAAATCTGATGCCTCGGGCTTTGAGCTTATCGCACCGAGAATTGCGGTGCTTTCTATGAAGCGCGACGAGGGACGGCGCATTATGGAAAACCGCCGCCGTCAGAGAGTACTGCGTAAATCGGGCGGAGCAGGCGAGCGCCTTATGAGCTATGCCGACCTCTCCGTCGGCGACTACGTCGTACACTCAAATTACGGTATCGGACTCTTTGAGGGCATAGAGAGCGTGAGAGTAGACGGCGTTACGAGAGATTATATAACCATTCGCTACGCAGGCACGGATAAGCTTTTCGTCCCCTGCGAACGGCTTGAATTTATAGGAAAATATATAGGCGCAAGAGAAAAGGACGGCACGGTTAAGCTCTCCAAAATGGGCGCGCAGGAATGGACGAGAACCAAAAACCGCACCAAGAGCGCCGTAAGAGATATAGCCAAGGACTTAATCAAGCTCTATGCCGAGAGAATGCGCCGTCCCGGCTTTTCATTTGACCCCGACGACGCGATGCAAAAGGACTTTGAAGGCTCGTTTGACTACTCGGAAACCGACTGTCAGCTTGACGCTATCGCCGACATAAAGCAGGATATGATGCGACCTGTGCCTATGGACCGACTTCTTTGCGGTGACGTTGGCTACGGTAAGACC
>JAZRNI010000120.1:0-3138 GCA_045648105.1 Eubacteriales bacterium
ATCGAAATAATAAATTATCTCTTGGAGAACTGGGAAGCACGACGAGCTGCCTTGAGACCGTACTTCTTTCTTTCCTTCATTCTGGGGTCTCTGGTGAGGAAACCTGCCTTCTTGAGGGAAGCGCGGAATGTTTCGTCTGCAAGAAGAAGTGCGCGGGATGCGCCGTGACGGATTGCGCCTGCCTGACCGGAGAAGCCGCCGCCCTTAACGTTTGCAACAATGTCAAACTTACCAACAGTATCGGTAACACCGAAGGGCTGGTTAACGATGAGCTTCATCGTCTCAAGGCCAAAATAATCGTCAATATCTCTGCCGTTGATGGTGATAGCGCCAGTACCGGGATAAAGGCGAACTCTTGCAACGGACTTCTTTCTTCTACCTGTGCCATAGAAATAAGGCTTTGCACTTGTATACATCTTCATTATCCTCCCTATTAGTCAATTACGGTAGGCTTCTGAGCAGCCTGCTCGTGATTTTCGCCTGCATATACATGAAGACGGGTGAATGCCTTGTCGCCAAGGGAATTGTGAGGGAGCATACCCTTAACCGCAAGCTCCATAGCCATCTCGGGGCGCTTAGCCATAAGAGACTTGTACTGAACAGACTTAAGTCCGCCGATGTAGCCGGAGTGGTGCTGATAGTACTTCTGCTCAAGCTTTCTGCCTGTAAGAACAGCCTTGCTTGCGTTTACGATGATAACGAAATCACCGCAGTCAGCGTGGGGGGTGTATTCGGGTTTGTGCTTTCCGTTAAGAATGGTAGCAGCCTTTGCCGCGGTTCTGCCAAGGGGCTTGCCTGCAGCATCGATAACGAACCATCTGCGCTCGATGGTCTCTGCTTTTGCCATAAATGTAGACATTTTAGTTTTCCTCCGTATTTTTTAAGTTTACGCACCGAGCAATTTATTGCGTGCGTGCCGTTTTCAAGCTTTTTTATTATAGCACAGGGAATATTAAAAGTCAACACTTTTTTGAAAGTTTTTTCGAAAAAAACGATTTAGAAAACTAAAGCTCTTAAAATCTCGTTTTTTCTCGTTTTTTCTCTTAAATGCTCATTTGGCAAATTTAAATTTTTTGTTCTTTTTTGGGCGTTGCGATAAGAATCAGGGCGGACGAGAGGAAGGCTGATGCGAGGGCGGAGGCGGTTTTCGTTTTAGTGTCAACACCGAGCATATATATAAGTTGTAGAAAAAGGGCGTGAAACGAGCTTGCAAACGAGAGCAGGCGCAGTCTTTCAAGAACTGAAAAAATCGGCAAGGAGCGCTTCTTGTCAAAAATCAAGCCGAAAATCACGCGAAAAAATGAAAAAGCAGTATATATACCCGAGACTATAAGCGCGAGCGTGGATTTGACCCGAAACTCGCCGCTAAGTGTGGAATAAAGCACGGCAAGCGACATAAAGACCGAGGCGAAGCGTAAAATCGAGCTGATTTTCCCTATTACCTCGGGTCTTTGGTAAAGCTCGAATGCGTAGTAACGGCAAAGGATAAGCGAGGAGTTATAAAGAGCGAGGGCGAGGTACCATACCGCGCTGTAAAACATACAAAGAATAATGTTTGCGGTTACGTAGAACACTCCGAGAACGAAGCCCAAAAGTATCGAAAGGCTTGCCCTGACTTCCCTGTTTTTAAGTTGGCTTATAATCATTTTGGAGCATCCTTTAACATATAATAATTTGTAAATTTTATTAAAATACACTTGAAGTTAGGAGAAATATATAATATACTATATATTTAGTGAGAAATATGTCTTTATACTACAAAAACAGAAAAATCAGCAAAGTGGGCTTTGTGGGCTTCGGTATTTCCAACTCCGCGCTTTACGAAAGGCTCAAGGCATCTTACCCCACTCTCTCGTTTTCGGTAAGGCTGCCTCGCGAAAAGATAGCGACTCCTATTGAAAAATGCTACACGGGTGCACACTTTCTTGATAATATTGATGAAGACGTACTGTTTTTCTCTCCATCAATCAAGCGCGAGAACGTGCCGACGGGGCCGATTTTATCCTCGGAATGTGAGTTCTTTTTCGAGACTAACGCGGCTAGAGTTTACGCGGTAAGCGGGTCTGACGGCAAGAGCACCACCGCAAGCATTGCGAGCAGTATTCTCGGTGACGGTACGGCGCTTTGCGGAAATATCGGCGTACCTATGTGTAATTTTTGCGGCAGAGGCGGCAATATTGTTGCGGAGCTGTCCAGCTTTCAGCTCAACTATTTTTCGCCCCGCGTTTACTCGGCGGTTTTAACGACGCTCAGCGAAAATCACCTTGACTTTCACAAAAGCCTCGAAGCATACCTTAGGGCAAAGGAAAATTTGCTTAAAAACGCAGAAAACACCGCCCTTTGGCTTGACGGCGACACGGAGCGCGCGTTTATTAAAAAATATCTGCCAAAAACCTTGATTTCCTTTAATTTAACGTACGGAGAATGCACGCGCCTTTTTGACGCGGAGAGCTATATTACCGTCGAAAACGGCGTAATAATGCGCAACGGGGCGGCACTTGCAGATGCAAGAGGGCTTTATACATACGGAGAATACACGGTAAAAAATCTTATGAGCGCCATAGCGCTTACAAATGCCGAGTGCGAGGCTGTGAGACGGGCTATAGAAAATTTCAAGCCGCTTTACGAAAGATGTACGCTTTTAAAGGAGAATGGCGGAATTTCTTACTACTCGTCATCTATCGACTCATCCCCCCAAAGGACTGCCACGACACTTTCACGCTTTACGCGCGATGTGGTGCTGATAATCGGCGGACGCGGAAAGGGGCTTGACTTAGCGCCATTAAAAAGTGCCGTCAAGGGCAAGGTCAAGGCGATTTTTGCTTACGGTGAGTGTGGAGAGATGATGCTTTGCGAGCTTTGCGACGCTGCTCCTTCGGATACGCATTTTCATTACGAAAGGGATTTTGAAGCATCGGTAAGAATGGCGTGTGAGTACGCCGAGCCGGGCGACTCGGTACTGCTCTCCCCTGCGGCGACGAGCTACGACTGCTTTCGCGATTACCGTGAGCGCGCAGAGAAATATAAGGAGATAATAAATAAAATTTAAGGATATAAAAATGAAAAAAATTGCAATCTTACTCGTAAGCTTAATTATGATTATCGCACTTTCGTCCTGTACCTCAAGCGAGGCACCCG
>JAZRNI010000121.1:0-1937 GCA_045648105.1 Eubacteriales bacterium
CCTTTTTCTCGGCGTGTTCTCTTATCGCGCAGGTATTGAAAACAATCACGACGGCGTCGTTCATATTTTCTGCCAACGAATAACCCATTGAAATCGCAATGCTGCGTATTTTTTCACTGTCCGCTTCATTTTGCTGACATCCGAGAGTCTCAACGAACACGCGGTGATCTGCGTCCTTCGTATATGCGCGGACAAAGCTAATAAAGCTTTCGTTATCTGTATCTTTAATATCAATAATCATAAGCTGTTTTGCATCTTTTCTGCTAATTTTTCGTGGCTGAGCGAGAGCATACCGTAAAGATCGCAGGGCTCATCCGGACTTGCGAAAGTATCATCTATAGCTACAATCTCGAGTTTTTCCGTACTTACTCCTAACTCTGCAAGTGCGTTTTTGAGTATCATTCCCGCGCCACCGTTTTTAATCCCCTCTTCAACAAAAATGACCTTTTTTGCACTTGATACGAAGGGGGCGATCTCGGCAGCGACAGGTTTATACGGCTTAATTTTTTCAAGCAACAGTACGCCTGAGCTTTCCCCGTTTGCCCGAAGAATATTGTCGGCACGCAATACCTCTTTTGCGATATTTCCGTAAGTGATAAACAGAAGCTCTTTAGCGGTATTTTTATCAAAATTCGCCCTGATGCCAAAGGCTTCATAATCTCTATTCGGATAAAATGCCGCATCAAGCTCGGCGCTCTCTGCACAGTTGGGATATCTTATAGCAATGGGGGTATTCAGTTTGTTGGAAAAATCAAGCGCTGCCCTAAGCGAGCCGTAGGTTATAGGCGAAAGAATAGTCATATTGGGTATGTGCGAAAGAAAGGCTACGTCGAAAATACCGTGATGAGTTGCTCCGTCAGAGACTGCGAGCGAGGCTCTGTCTATGACTATTCTTACAGGGAGGTTTTGCAATGCGATATCGTGTATGATATTATCGTATCCTCTTTGAAGGAAGGTTGAGTATATTGCAACGTACGGCTTTTCGCCTGCCGCCGCCATTCCTGCCGCAAACGTGAGCGCGTGCTCCTCTGCAATTCCTACGTCATAATAGCGCTCAGGGAAGCTGTTGCCAAACTCTTCAAGTCCGGTGCCAAGACCCATAGCTGCAGTAATTCCTACGATTTTTTCATCGTCCTTTGCCATCGAAATCAGCTTCTTGGCAAAAACGGAATGAAAGGTTTTGCTGCTCTTGCCGGATGTGGCAACACTGTGGTAATCATCCGGTGCATTTTCTGCCGGAGTATATCCCTTGCCTTTTTGAGTTTTCACATGGACAATGACACATTTATTGAGCGACTTAGCCTTTTGTAAGGCTTTTTCTACCTTGCGGTAATCATTACCGTCCACATTGCCTATATAGTAAAGTCCAAGGTCCTCAAAATAGTTAGAGGAAAGGAACATAGACTTAAATTTTTCCTTAAAAAACGCAAGAGTATGCTTTATTGGCTTGCCTATAAGCGGAATTTTATCAAGCACGGACATCGTTCCGCTTTTGAATTTTCTGTATTTTACAGAGCTTCTCGCGTTTGACAAATACGAAGCGAAGCTGCCCTTATTGACGGAAATTGACATGCCGTTTTCGTTAAGTATAATAACAAGCCTTGAATAGGGGTTTATATTATTCAGCGCCTCGTGAACCATACCTCCCGTATATGCACCGTCACCGAGCACGACTACACTGTAGCCATCATTCCCCCTTAAGATATCCGACTCGGCATATCCGAGAGCTGCGGAAACCGATGTAGAGCTATGCCCTGCGCCGAAGGCGTCGTGACAGCTTTCCTTCATTGAAGTAAAGCCGGAGAGTCCGCCCGGTCTTCTCAAATCGCAAAATTTGTCCTTGCGGCCTGTCAGTATCTTGTGGACGTATGCCTGATGCCCTACGTCGAATATAAAATGGTCTTTTGGCGAGTCAAAGACTCTATGCATCGCAACGG
>JAZRNI010000122.1:0-1909 GCA_045648105.1 Eubacteriales bacterium
CTTATCCAATAGTTATCGGTAATGGTCGCTGCATTTACGTGAATAACGGTAGAGATATCGTCCTTGTTTTCAAGGCGAAGCGCCTTTTTCAAGAGTCTTGAGTTAGCTCTGTGACTGTCTATTGCTCTAGTTTCAAGCCAAGAGTCTGCATCCTTGTATTTTTTTAAGTATAACGGGAGAAGAGCATCGTTGTGAACAGTAAGATTTTTATCATTCCAGGTTGCCACAAGTGTATCGCCTGAAAGTATTTCATATGAGTCCTTTGTTGGAGTATTGTTGTTTACTACGGGCGCATCGGGAATAAATTCCATTATATCGTCAAGAGTGCATTCAAGAGCTGCACAGATCTTCCCAAGAACGTCTACGGTAACGTTATCGCCTCTTGACATCTTACTTATTGTAACTGGATTTATTCCGGCAAGTGCGGCAAGCTCTTTCTTTTTCATATCCTTATCAATGAGGAGCTTCCACAACTTTTTATAGGTAACAGCCATATTTACCTCCTAAAATGCTTTTTTATCATTTTATCACAAAAATAGCCGCTTGTCAACTAATAAATTTTGCGTTCGCCAAATTATTTTGCAAATTAAACAATTTTACTTATAATTACTATCACTGTGGTGATATAAGAATAGGCTGGGCGAGTGCCCAGCCTAACGTATTATGAGAAGTATTCGTTAAGTAATTCTTGATGCTTTTGGCTCTTCTTTGCGATTTTAAATCCGTAATCGGAGAGGAATATTATCAGCCATTCTTTTGCGATGATTTCCTCGCCTTGAGCCTTAACGCATTTTAGGTGTTCACGGTTTATCCATCGTCTTACCGAGTCGTGCTCGTAGCCGAGGAGCTTTTCGAGCTCTTTCGGAGAGAAGGTTTCTTTTCGATTGCACCACCGTTTTGTAAGCCATTCAGAGAAGTCTTCCCGAAGCTCATTCGGGTAACGTATTTCCGAGGTGCTTTTCTTTGCTGAGAATATGGGAGGAATAAAGTATGCGTTTGGGTTTTCGCTGACTGCATTCACATAGTGAATAACATCGGTGATTTCTATTGTGTATCGCCTAGTTTTCTTCTCGGTATCCTTGCAGGGTATTACTCCGTTCTGGAGCATCCAAGCACACTTGCGTTTGCTGATTCCAAGGATTATTCGGAGCTGTTCCGAGTTTATCGTTTCGGGGTAAGCTGATACGATTTCGTTAGCCGTCATTCTTTTCACCTCCGACTCTGAATCGTTTGCCGTCGGTATCGTCGGCGTGGAGCAGGAGGTAGTCTATTAAATCGAGCTTTGATATAAGGTGAGCGCCTCGCATAACGAAGCTTCTCAGCTCGCCAGATTTGAGCAGTGCGTATATTGTATTTTTGCTTTTCTTAGTCCATCTCGCTGCTTGTATAGGTGATAGAATATCGGGGCATCCGCGAAGTAGCCATTCAAGGGCTTGTCTTTTATTTTCGTTTTCCATTTTGTTTCTCCATATTTCTTTTTGCCGACGGAGATACCGAGAAACTTTGGTTAACTATTTGGTCGGATTTCTGACAGTTTTCTATCAAATTTCGCGGAAGCTTTCAGAAAAATGCTGTTTGTATGCACGTTTTTTCATATAAATAGTGACGACGAGGGACGAGTAGGTACTTTACGGTTAATTACTCGAAATCAGTTTGTGCCAAAAGCACACGAGGGTTCGAATCCCTCCCTCTGCGCCAAGAGAAACCTAAATCGAACACTATGTTTGGTTTAGATTTTTTGTTTTGCTTTTTCGCCGTCGGTGCTGACGGCGGTTTATGCCGCGAAAGACTCTTGACACGAGTAGGAGCGTGGTAGGCTTTCGCGCCGAGGCAAACAAACAAGCCCCACGGGGCTTGGGCAGTTGGCTTCTTTGCCTTGTACCCACGCTCCGAGGAGGCTCGTGTCAAG
>JAZRNI010000123.1:0-8559 GCA_045648105.1 Eubacteriales bacterium
TTTAGGCGTAATCGAAAACAAAACGGGTGAGGAATTGTTTTTACAACGTTCCTCATTACATCTTTGCTATCTAATTATCGTATTAAGGTCGAAAGCCTGCGAAATTTCGCAGGCTTTCTTGTTTGTATTTTCCTCTTGATTTCTCTGAATTCTTAATGAGAAGCCGCAACTTAAGCGGATTTTAAATCTTTTTTGGTTAATCTTACGAATACAAATGAAATAATAAGTGTGAACAGCTCCGAGAGCGGAACGGCGTACCAAATCGCGTTTGCGTCGAAAATATCGGAGAGCAAAAGAGCAAACACACAGGGGAATATGAGACCTCTGAATAAGGATACCGAAACGGACGCAAATCTTTTCAGCATCGACTGCAGGTAATATGAAATAACGATGGATATACCCGAGATGCCTATTGCTAGTGTATATTTTCTGAAAATCGAAGGGCCTGCCAATACCACGCCCTCGTCAACGTCAATATACGCCTTGAGTATTTCGAGCGGAAAGAGCTGTGTAAAAAGAGTGAAGAGTACACCAAGACCAATCGCGCACAAAACAGCGGTGCGAAATACGGTTTTTACTCTAGTATAATCTCCGGCGCCAAAGCCCGCACTTGCAATTGGCTGCAAAGCCGAGCCAAGCGTGTTGAAAAGAGATTGGAGCAAGGCTGTAACGGTTGAGACCGTTCCGTATATTGCCAGATGAAGCGCGCCGAGATTTTCCGTTATCATTTTGTTAAAGAAAATGCTGACAAAGCCCAAGGAAACCTCTATCAGAAACACAGAGAGTCCAACGCTGGCAATTCTGTATAGGTGTCTTGCAAAATTGTCGATTTTTGTAAACTTAAGCTTACATTTTTTCATCAAAAAGTAAGTGAGAATAATGAAAAACGAGATGATTTGGCTGACTGCGGTCGCAAGTCCCGCGCCAAAAATGCCAAGACCGAGACCAAAGTCGAACACGAAAAATATATCGAATACAATATTAAATACACCGCCTATCGCGGTTGCAAAGGTGGGTAAAAAAGCCTCTCCGTCGTTTCTGATGAACGTGGAAAGACAAGCGCAAAGAGTAAAAGTCGGAGCGGCGTATTTCATTGGCTCCATATACTTTAATCCCTCGCGAAGCGTGTCACCCTCCGCGCCGAAAAACGAGAGCATTTCTTCCATAAAGAAATAGAAGAATATAAATATAGCAGCGGCGCAAAGTAAGCAGAGAAGTGTTGAGATGGTAAAATATTTTCTCGCAGCCGTCTCATCGCCCGCGCCCCGTCGGTTACTCATCATAACCGCTCCGCCTATACCCAACAGCACACCGGGCGCAATCATTACCGTCCAAGCCGGGTTGATGCAGGCGACCGTTGCGCTTCCGAGCGGTCCGAGATACTGCCCGACGCAAATAATGTCAACCGTCGAATACACCGTCATCAAAATAGTGCTGCTGAGGGCTGAGACGAGCAAGGTAAAGTACGCTTTATTGGTATTCCCTGTAAGTAAGTTCATATATAAGCCCTTTTTTTGATTTGTCTTTCGATATTTTAGCATATTCTCTTGTGCAATGTCAAGTATGCGGCTTTTCTTTAATTGTAAATATTTGAAAGTTGACATTTTAAAGATTTTGTGCTAATATTATAATTGTATAATAGTGTTACTAAAAATTTTTAGTTAAAATTTTAACGAAAGGACAAAATTATGTCTTTATTTAAACTCGGCAAAACGAAGCTTTTTCACCGGAAGAGCACACAAGGTCTTAAAGCTGTAAGCGTAAATATACCCGAGAGCGTCACGCTCCTTATGTCTCAGCATATAGGCAATCCTGCCACTCCTACAGTATCTGTCGGCGATAAGGTATACGTCGGCACGAAGATAGCGGAGGCCGACGGAGCGCTAAGCTCTCCCGTTCATTCCTCCGTTTCGGGAACTGTTAAAAAAATAGAGGACTATTTGCTTGAGAGCGGAAAAACGACAAAGGCCGTAATTATAGAAAGCGACGGGCTTTCAACACTTGACCAGTCGATTGCACCCATCAGCGTTACCAGCAAGGACGAGCTTATAAACGCGGCAAGAGAGTCCGGAGTTGTGGGACTTGGCGGCGCGGGATTTCCGACTGCCGTGAAGCTTGCTCCTAAAAATCCCGACGAAATAGATACTCTGCTTATCAACGGCGCGGAGTGCGAGCCTTATATCACGAGCGACACCCACACGATGCTTGATTGCAGTGAGGATTTGCGCCGCGGTATCGAGCTTATAATGGCTGTGCTCGGCATCAAAAATGCGGTAATAGGCATAGAGAAAAACAAAAAAGAAGCCATAAAGCATATTAGCGGAGTCTTTGCGGCAAGCCCTAGCGTCAACGTATCGGTCCTTCCCGAAAGATATCCTCAGGGCGCGGAAAAGGTGTTGATATACAATACTCTTGGCAGAGTGGTGCCGGAAAACGGCCTGCCGAGCGACGTCGGCGTTATAGTTCTTAACGTAACCACGGTCGCCTCTCTTATGAGATATATCAGCACGGGCATACCGCTTGTTGAAAAATGTATCACCCTTGACGGGCCTGCCGTTCGAGAGCCCAAAAATATGATAGTTCCTATAGGTATGAAAATAGCTGACGTTATAGAGCAGGGCGGAGGACTTAAAAAAGAGGCTTGCAAAATACTCTACGGCGGTCCTATGATGGGCATTGCCGTCTATTCGCTTGACGCGCCCGTGCTCAAAAACACCAACGCCTTAATCGTGCTTGACGAAAAAAGCGCTAAGGCAGATGACTCTACCGCCTGTATCCATTGCGGCAGATGTGTAGCGGCTTGCCCCATAGGACTCAACCCTACCGTATTCGCAAAGGCGCTTGACCTTGACGACAAGGCCGAAATGGCGGCAAGGCTTGAAGAAAACAGCTTAAATCTTTGTATGAACTGCGGCTGCTGCTCGTACGTATGCCCCGCAAAACGCCCCCTCGCAGAGAAAAACAGGCTCGCTAAGAGCGCTCTCGGGGCGTATCGAAATAAGACGAAATAAGGAGGTACGGAAAGTGAATAAATTAAGAGTATCATCCGCACCGCATATCCGTTCGGGTATCACTACTCAAAAAATTATGCTTGACGTTCTTCTTGCGTTGCTTCCGTGCGCGGCGGCGGGCGTAATATTTTTCGGACTGCGTGCGCTTCTCGTTATCGCGCTTACAGTCGCTGCATCTGTTCTATCGGAATTTCTCTTTAATCTCGTTGTCAAAAAGAAACAGACCGTCGGCGACCTGAGCGCCGTTGTCACAGGTCTCATATTAGCGCTCAATCTCCGCGCGGACGCGCCAATCTGGCAATGCGTGCTTGGCGCAGTGTTTGCCGTTATCGTTATAAAGTGCCTTTTTGGCGGAATCGGCTGTAATTTTGCAAATCCCGCCGCAACCGCAAGGGTGTTTCTCGTGGTATGCTTTGCAACAAGCATTGCGGGCGGCGCAGCGCTCGGCGCTGATAACGTTCTCGTAACGCAGGCGACCCCGCTTGAAAATCTGGCAAACGGAACGGAGCTGCCCTCGCTTTTAGATATGTTCCTTGGAAAAATCGGAGGAGCGATTGGAGAAACGTCAAAGCTCGCTATTCTTATAGGCTTTGTGTATCTCGTTTTGCGCCGTGTAATTCACTTTGAAACTCCGCTTATCTGCGTTGCGACGGTCTTTGCGCTCTCGCTTATCATAGATAACTCGCTGACTGTGGCAGCCTACCAGATTCTTGCGGGCGGACTGTGCTTCGGTGCGGTGTTTATGGCTACCGATTACGTAACCACTCCTATTACCAGAACAGGTAAAATGATATTTGCCTTTGGATTCGGACTTCTCACGTTTTTAATCCGCTACTTCGGCTCTTACCCCGAGGGCGTGTCGTTTGCGCTGCTGATAATGAACATATTATCACCGTATATTGAAAAGTGGACCGGCAAGGTACCCCTTGGAAAGAGAGGTGCTAAATAATGAAAAAGCTTGAAATAAAGCCCTTAGCGGTTCTCACCTCAATTTGCATTGCCGCAGCGCTTTTGCTTGCGGGAATAAATATGCTTACGAGGCCGATAATCATTGAGGCAGAGGCAAACGTAAAATTACAGTCCGTTAAGACGGTTATGCCGGACGGCGAGTTTAACGTCGAGCCCGACGAGCTTGAAGCGGACGCGCCCGAAACCGTCAAGGCGGTTTATACCGAAAAAAACGGCAAGGGACACGTAGTAATGCTCGTTACTACAAAGGGATATACCGGCAAGGAAATCGCCCTTACCGTTTCTATACTGAGCGACGGTAAAATCGGCAAAATGGTAGTTACCAAAAACGAGGAAAGCATCGTTCCCTCAGGGCTTGAAGCAATGGGAAGCTACGGAGATAAATACTCAGGTGTAGGCTCCGATGAGGTAATGGACCTTGAAACCGGCGCTACGGTTGTGTTTACCGAAAGCGCGATAAAGGACGCAATTATGGATGCGTTCACCTATCTTGATTTCAGTGAGGAGAGTGCTCCCGAAGAGCTTTATGCCTCGGACGGTGAGCTTCTTGAAATAGCGAAGGCGCTTGCGCTTTCCGATAACGTTACCGATATAACTCCTGCCGACAGCGACAAGACCCTCAAAAGGCTATATCTTGTAGAAAATGACGGCTACGTAGTGTACCTTCGTACTTATGCACAGTACGGCGGAGCGCCGGAAACCGAAACCTTCGTTAAATTTGATAAGGATGGCAAGATAACTGCAGTTCAAAACCTTTATTGGAAGGTCGGACATACGGTCCAAGAGGGTGCTCCCGACACAGATAAGGTAAACGGATTTTTCCAAGGCTACGTTGGAAAGACGGAAACCGAGGGTGTTGAGCTTGTAACGGGAGCTACCGGCACCGCAAGCAACTTCAAGGCGGCGCTTGATAACGCAATTTCCGTAATAGCTGAGCTTGACAGCGTTGAAAAGCTGGCGCTTGAAATTTCGGGCGCACAAAAGCTGGACGACGTAACGCCCGAAAATGCTGACCCGCTCGTTAAAAAGGTTTTCTATGATGAAAGCACAAATACCTTCGTAGTATACACCGTGACTATCGCTCAGTACGGCGGCGGTGTTGAGACCGAGGGATATACCGTAATAAAGGACGGCACTGTAACCAAAATATCGCTCCATAGCTGGACTGTCGGTCACAGCGTCGAGCAGGGCGCGCCCACCGAGCATACTCTTAAAGCGTTCGAGAGCAGCTTCGTTGGAAAAACGCTTGAGAATATCGAGGGCGTAGAGCTCATCACCGGCGCAACAGGCACTGCGGGCAATTTCAGAAACGCGGTTAAGGCGGCGCTCAGTGAGACAGAGACCCTTAAAGATGAGCTATCTTATGAGGACGTAACTCCCGCTGATAAGGATGCTCTTGTCAAAAAGGTTCTCTATAATTCAAAAAATCAAACATACGTCGTTTATACCGAGACCATCGCTCAGTACGGCGGCGGTATTGAAACCGAGGGACGCATTTATATAAAGGACGGAGCAATAGTCGATATTTCTCTTTACACTTGGATTGTAGGACATAGCGTCGAGCAGGGCGCGCCTACCGACGAGCAGGTAAAGGCTTTTGCAGACAGCTTTATTGGAAAAACTGCAAGCAACGTTGACGGCGTAGAGATTATCAGCGGCGCAACGGGCACCTCGGGCAACTTCAGAAATGCCGTAAAGGCAGCACTGCTTGCGGTATCGGATATAAGCGCAGGCCCCGGCTTTGAAAATCTCGGCACGTTAATCGGTGCTTTGGTGATGGCGGCAACGGTCGCGTTAATCGGCGCTTGTATAGTCTTTGATAAGCTAATCCTTACAGGAAGGGGGAAGAAAAATGAAAAATAATAAGCTTTCTATTTTTCTCAAAGGCATAATTGCCGAAAACCCCGTACTCGTATTGGTGCTTGGAACATGCCCGACTCTTGCACAGACCAATAGCGTTATAGCGGCGCTTGGTATGGGAATTGCGGCAACGCTCGTTCTCGTATGCTCAAACCTTGTAATATCACTCTTGCGTAAGATAATTCCCGACGTCGTCCGTATTCCTTGCTATATAGTAGTTATCGCAGGCTTTGTGTCTATCGTACAAATGCTTTTACAGGCGTATCTTCCTGCGATTTACGAGATGCTTGGCGTTTATCTTGCATTGATTGTCGTAAACTGTATCATTCTTGGCAGAGCCGAGGTGTTCGCAAGAAAAAATAAGCCTCTTGATTCCGTGCTTGACGGACTTGGAATGGGACTTGGATTTATCTTAGCGCTCTTCTTTATGGCGCTGATTCGCGAGACCCTCGGGCAGGGAACGTTCGCGGGAATTGAAATTCCGTTCCTTATCGACTACAACGTTCCTATCCTGGCAAAAGCACCGGGCGGATTTTTGGTGTTCGGTATTCTTATTGCCATCGTCAATAAAATCGGACCTAAAAAAGGCAACGAAAAGAGAAAGGATTTCTCTTGCGCGGGCTGTCCTTCAGCATCGCTTTGCGGAAAAACCTCCTGCTCCGAAATGCTTGAAGTAAACGCGGCGGGGCAAAATGACGAGGAAAAGGAGGACGGAGAAAATGTTTAAAGAGCTTATACTTATTCTGATGGCAGGCGTTCTCGCCAACAACTACGTTCTTCAGCGCTTCCTCGGTATCTGTCCCTTCCTCGGCGTATCGAGAAAATTCGATCAGGCAAGCGGTATGGGCATTGCCGTTACCTTCGTAATGCTTTGCGCTACTGCCGTGACCTACCCTATTCAGATTTTGCTTAACAAATTCGAGCTTTCATACCTTCAAACGATAGTATTCATTCTCGTTATTGCCGCGCTCGTTCAGCTTGTTGAAATAATCTTGAAAAGGTTTATACCCGCTCTTCATAAGTCTCTAGGCGTATATCTTCCGCTTATTACCACAAACTGCGCCGTGCTCGGCGTTGCTATAAATAACGTAACTGCGAAATATACCTTTTTGGAGTCAATGGTTTCATCTCTTGGAGTAGGTCTTGGATTTTTGCTTGCAATGGTTCTTTTTGCGGGCGTGCGCTCAAGAATTGAGAACTGTCCCTCGCCGAAATCGTTTAAGGGATTGCCCGTTACTCTCATTTCCGCATCAATAGTTTCACTTGCGTTCTACGGCTTTGAGGGAATAATCGAAAATCTTTTGAAATAAAGGGGAAAATAAATGCCAATTTTAATTCCTATAATAGTCCTCTTTGCTATCGGACTTTTATGCGCTCTTATGCTTACCTTTGCTGCCGTGTTCTTTGGGGTAAAGGAAGACGAAACAGCCATAGCAATCAGAGACTGTCTCCCCGGCGCGAACTGCGGTGCCTGCGGCTTCTCCGGCTGCGACGGCTACGCAAAGGCGCTTTCTGAGAAAAAAACTGACAAAACAAATCTTTGTACCCCCGGCGGTGACGGAGTTGCAAAGGACATCGCGTCTATACTCGGTCTCGAAGCGGGTGACGTTATTGAAATGGTTGCATACGTCGCCTGCAACGGCGACTGCCGTCCCGAGAATAAAAAATTCATTTACGACGGAGTACAAAGCTGTGCCTCGGCAAATCTGAGATATGCGGGCGATAATTTCTGCACTTACGCCTGTCTCGGATACGGCGACTGCGTAAAGGTTTGCCCGCGTGACGCTATCTGCATGAGTGACAACAATATAGCCGTAGTAGACCCAAGAAAGTGCATCGGCTGCGGACTTTGCGTAAGCGAGTGCCCGAGTAACATAATCGCGCTTATCAAGGATACATCCCGTGTAACGGTAAAATGCTCAAATCACAATAAGGGCGTCATTGTAAGAAGGTCGTGCCTTAACGGCTGTATCGCTTGCGGAAAGTGCGAAAAGGTATGTGCCTTTGACGCAATTCACGTCGAAAACAATCTCGCAACGATAGACTACGACAAATGCACCGGCTGCGGCGAATGTCGCAAGGTGTGTCCTGTGAAATGCATACACGAGGGCAACTTCGTGTGCGGCGCACACTTTGAATAAAAATAAACTTCGGGGCTGTCTTAAAACGAGCGCGTGCTCTTTTGGCAGCCCCAAATGGCGGAATATGAAAAAGAAAATAAAAGTAGACCTTATTCTTATTGCTGTACTCTTTGTATCAGCTCTTCTTGCTCTCTTTATTATCAGGCAAAATTCAAGTGTAGGTGCTTTCGTGCGCGTCAGTATTGACGGCGAGTCGGCAGGCGAATATTCTCTTTTTGAAAATGGTGAATATTCACTGAACGGGGGTACCAATATACTCGTTATTGAGGACGGATATGCTTATATGAAAGCTGCGGACTGTCCCGACTCTCTTTGCGTCAAAACGGGCAGAATATCTCACACGGGTCAGCGCATCGTTTGTCTCCCAAATCGCGTTTTGGTCGAGATTGCGGGCGAGGGCGATGAGATTTTAGGGGGTTAAAATGCACGGTTCTGTAAAAAGGCTCTGTACTCTTGCGGTCTCTGTTGCGCTCGCTATGATACTGTCATTCGTTGAGTCGCAAATTCCGCCGTTCGTTCCCATCCCTGCCGTAAAAATAGGACTTGCAAACACAGTCACCGTTTTTGTGCTTTATACT
>JAZRNI010000124.1:0-1754 GCA_045648105.1 Eubacteriales bacterium
TGTTGTTCCCTGAGCAGCCATGTTGCCCACAAGGCTTCCGTCCTTTGCCTTGATAGACTCGGAAATAGCCTTCTTGAGCTCCTCGCCCGAAAGATCCTTAAAGTCGTTGTCAGCAAGGTACTTGAGCTTGAGCTCGTTGGGAGTACCTACAAGTCCGTCTGTGAATGCGGGAGAAACGACCGGGTCTGCAAGCTCCCAGATCTTACCCTGAGGATCCTTGAAAGCGCCGTCTCCGTAAACCATTACCTCAACGTGCTTGCCCGTAGCCTCAAGAACTCTCTTCTGAATGTCGAACACGAGGTCGCGGCACTCGCGGGGGAAGAGCTTGATCTTGTCTTCTGTGGACTTGTTAGAGCCGAGAAGACCGTATCTCTCGTTGCATCCGCTTCCGTTTACGGGAGCGTTAAGAATATCGTCAAGACCGCAAACAACCTTTGCGCCCGCAGCGAGAAGGATTCTCTTTGTACGAGCTCTTGTATGGATGTCGCAGTTTATGATGCAGTCTGCATAGTCAAGAATTGCGCGAGCCTGATTTGCAAACACGATCTCGACCTCAGCACCTGCCGAGCGAACGATATCGGAATAGTACTCAACGTAATCAACGCCTGTAAACTCGTGAAGATTTACGCCGAAAAGCTCACGGTATTTTTTAAGGTCAAGAACGTCGCTGTAAGGATTTACACCTGCGGCGTCTATCTTATCAAGACTTACGAGCTCGTTTCCAACCTCATCGGAGGGATAGCTGAGCATAAGCACTACCTTCTTTGCGCCCATAGCGATACCTCTGAGGCATATCGCAAAGCGGTTTCTTGAAAGAATGGGGAAAATTACGCCGACAGTTCCGCCGCCAAGCTTTGCCTTAACGTCTGCGGCAATGTCCTCTACCGACGCATAGTTGCCCTGCGAACGAGCAACGATAGACTCCGTGATGGAAATAACGTCTCTATCGCGAAGCTCAAATCCTTCGTATTCTGCCGCCTCAAGAACGCTGTCTGTTACGATCTTTGCAAGGTTGTCTCCCTCGCGGATGATGGGGCAACGAATACCTCTTGATACGGTACCTACTCTTCTTTCATGTTTCTCCATGATTTTTCAAATCCTTTCCGAGACGCATACAGCGGAGTTTTTACATTGTATACGTCTTTTTTATCAAGTTTTGCCGAAAAAATCAAATAAAATGGAATTTTTTACCATTTGATTCGCGGCATTAGCTACTTTACTAAAACTTTCCAATACAATATTATATACTTTTTTCTCAAATCTGTCAATAGTTATTATGTGTCGCAATTAATTTTTTTTACTCAAAATTATAATTTTTTTGAAAATCTGGCATAAAAAAACGAATACGCGTACAACGTTTTACGTCACACGCGCATTTCGCTTTTGTCATTTATTATGCCTTTTTATTTCTTCTTCCTTATCCCGAAAAATTTTCTCAAAAGCGGGGCGATTATTCCGGGGGAACGAATGAGAACTATTTTCATATTATTTCCGCCTTTCGTTTATGTATTTTGGCTTCTCGCTCATTCAAATTGTATGCCGAAAAGAAGGTCGTTGACATTATATATCATAAATCCGTCGCTTTTTTCATATAATATATCAGCCATAACAGGAGGTATTTATATGAGCGCGATCTGCGGAATTATAGATCTTGGTCCTCACAAAAAAAGAAGCAGCTTCTTGCTGCTTCGGCGTATGTGGTGTGCCGGTGCACCGCTCGGGCGCGCATACGCATATATGAATAACGGCTTTTC
>JAZRNI010000125.1:0-2286 GCA_045648105.1 Eubacteriales bacterium
AGCTTATGACTCTGAACGTAGAGTAAGATTGAAAATATAAATTCGCCTTGAATACAGAAGCTTTGTTGGACAAAGAACTATATTTAAGGCGATTTTTGGGCGAAAAACCGTAGCAGACTATATCTTTGGGGCGACGTTAAAATGAAGACGTATGAAAAAATAAGCGAAAATATATATTCGGTGAAGGCAGGAGGCATAAATGACGCTGAAGCTGTATACATAGTACGGGTTCTGGACGAGGCGCTGCTTTTTTGCGACGGTGGGTGCGAGATATATCCCTTGGATGAGATTTCGCTTGCGCTTGACGAGCTTAAAATTAAAGAGGAGAGCTTAAGGTATCTGTTCCTTTCGGATGGAGTGTATCCTGAGAAGCTCATCGCTCGCTTTCCGAGCATAATACCGATTTTGAGAGGCGGAAATTTGATAAAGCACCCTCGCGACCGCAAGTCTATTCGTATAAAGGAAAACAAAATTTTGCTTGGCGTTCTTCGGGCAGTCAAGCTAACGGGGTGCGATGCGCTTGGAGCCGGTCTTATTGATATGCGTGACAATACTTTGCTTTCGGGCAGCTGTCTTTTGATGTACGGCAGGGATGGGGCGAGCGCACTTGATATATCACACCCGAAGCAGTACACGGAGGCTATAGAGCAACTTTACAAAATTGAAATCAGCGCGATTTGTGCATCATCGAGCACAAGACCGTACGGTGTGAGGGTATACAGAGGTAAAAGCGCGGTTATCGGAGCGCTGGATGCGTGCCTCGCGCCATTTGTACGCTTGCGCGCTATAATCAGAGGTAATACTGCTTTGAGTGACAAGGCGATATGCGCGGAGTACAATAAAAGAACGGATTTTCCGCCGGTGGACACGCGCCTTGTGGCATCAGTCAGAAGACTTTACGAAGAAAAATAAAGGCAATTACCGAGTTTTTTGTTTATTTTTAAGTATGGGGCTGCTTGTCGGTGCATACGTGCGATTGGTTTTCTTGGAATAAAGAGTATTGACAAAGCGGTAATTCTACATTATAATTTTCTTGAAAGCGAAATACTTTTAAAAAATATAAATCTTCAAAGCGCGCATAATAAAATTTGAAGGAGTTAGATATGAGTTATATGAAAAACAACTTCTTGCTGAGAAATAACGAGGCAGAAAGGCTTTATTTTGATTATGCAAAGGACATGCCGATTTTCGACTATCACTGCCATCTGCCTGAAAAGCAGATTCTTAATAACGAGCCGTTCAAGGATATTTACGAGATTTGGCTTGCGGGCGACCATTACAAGTGGCGTCTTATGAGGAATTACGGTATTGACGAAAAATACATTACCGGCGATGCTTCCAATAAGGAAAAATTCAAGGCATACTGCAAGACTCTTGGTACTGCGTTTGGCAATCCGCTTTACCACTGGTCGCAGATTGAGCTTGCCGATTTCTTTGGCTGTGAAAAAGAGATTTGCGAGGAAAACGCAGATGAAATCTGGGATACTTGTAATGAGTATATTGAGAAGAATGCCGTTACACCGAGAAAGCTTATAGAGCAGTCGAACGTAACGCATATTTTCACAACTAACGAGATTTTTGACGATTTAACGGTATTTGAGAAAATCAGAGAAAAGGACTATAAATTCAAGGTTATACCCGCGTTCAGAGCCGACAGGATTATGAATATCGAGGCGGATGGATATAACGGCTTTGTAGACCTTTTGGGAGACGTTAAAAATCTTGACGAGCTTGAAGCGTGCATTGCTAAAAGGCTTGATGAATTCAAAAGGGTTGGTACAACGGCGGCTGATATTGCGCTTCAAAGCATTTATCCCGTCAGCGACAGGGAGGATGCTGCAAGGGTATTTTTAAAAAGACGCGGCGCAAGCGCAGTCAGCGATGAGGAAATGAAGATTTTTAAAGGATATCTTACCTATTTCCTCTTTAAGCTTTATGCAAATAACGGCATAGCTACGGAGCTTCATATCGGCGCTATGAGAAATAATAATTCCGATATGCTTTCAAGGCTTGGTGCTGACACAGGCTTTGACAGTATTGCCAATGACGATAACAGCATCTATTATCTGTCACGTCTATTTGATAAGCTCAACAGCGAAGGCTCGCTTCCGAAAACAATCGTGTTCAACCTTAATCCCAAGATGAACGCTGAAATTATGACGCTTATCGGTTGCTTCCAGTCAAGTGAGGCAAAGGGCAAAATCCAGTACGGCCCCGCTTGGTGGTTTCTCGACAACAAGGTAGGTATGGAAAGGCATCTTGACGACCTGGTGTCAACAGGTCACC
>JAZRNI010000126.1:0-6935 GCA_045648105.1 Eubacteriales bacterium
GGGCAAGTAAAGGCTCTTAAGGCTCAAAACCCCGATTTGATTGTCGGACTTTGCGGTTGTATGGCAGCAGAAGAAAAGGTAGTGGAAAAGGTGAAAAAAAGCTACCCTTACGTTTCATTTACCGCAGAGCCGAATATGCTCCACACGATTCCCGAGCTTGTTGCAAGCTATATACAGAAACGCAAAAAGCGTTACGTCATACACGAGGATAAGGGTGACATAGTTGAGGGAATAGGAATAGAACGCACATCCCGGTTTTCCGCTTGGGTGTCAATTATGTACGGATGTAACAACTTCTGCTCCTACTGCATAGTCCCATACGTAAGAGGCAGAGAGAGGAGCCGTAGGAGCAGCGACGTAATCAACGAATGTAAGGCGCTCATAGCCCGAGGCTACAAGGAAATAACCTTGCTTGGTCAGAACGTGAATTCCTACTCGTCTGATATTGATTTTCCGACCCTGCTTGAAAAAATCGCGAGTATCGACGGAGATTTTGTCGTAAGATTTATGACCAGCCATCCAAAGGACGTTTCCGACAGACTTATTCATGCGGTAGGAAAGTATACGGATAAAATAGCGCCGTCCTTCCATCTGCCGCTTCAGTCCGGCAGTAACGCCGTGCTTAAGGCTATGAACAGGACGTACACGAGAGAAAAATATCTCGCAACGGTAGAAAAGCTCCGCAGTGCGCGTGCTGATATTGCCATTACGAGTGATATAATCGTAGGCTTCCCCGGCGAGAACGAGCAGGATTTTTCGGACACTCTTGACGTTTTAAAGGCAGTTCGCTTTGATATGATTTACTCGTTTATATATTCGCCTCGCGCAGGCACGAAGGCGGCTGTAATGGAAAATCAGATTCCGCATGACGTTCAAACCGAGAGAATGTCAAGGCTGCTTGAGATGCAAACGCAAATTTCTTATGAAAAAAATCTGCCGTATATCGGCACGGTACAAAAGGTGCTTATACACAAAAAAGAGGGTGGTTTGTATACGGGTAGAACGCTTAGCAATAAGCTCGTGCACATCACGTCAGAAAAGCCTGACCTTATAGGTCGGTTCGTTTATGTTAAAATAGATTCTGTCGGGGCATTTTACCTCACAGGAGAGTTAGAAAGGAATATATAAGATGACAAAAATTATTGAGCTTGCACACGCACTTGGAGAGGAAATAGCCAATAGCGATGAAATCAGAGCACTCGAGCTTGCTAAAGGTGTTTTTGAGGCAGACGAAAGCTTACAGGCAAAAATGCGCGAATACGAGACTGACAGATTTCTTCTCGGTCAGGAGCTTTCACGCGATGCCGACAAGGTTGACCAGAATACCGTAACCTCTCTTAAAGCAAAAATAGAAGAGCTTACCAAGGAAATCAGCTCAAATACCAAGTACATCGCGTTTTCGCACGCGCAAAACGCTTTAAACGAGCTTATGGCATCGGTTAATGCTGAAATTAAATTTTGCATAACCGGAGAAAGGCCATCAGGCTGTACACACGATTGCTCCAGCTGCAGCGGATGCTCGCACTAAAAACTACTTTCAATCATTACTTTCGCGGAGGAATAAGCTATGCCTAACGTCATAGGACATCGTGCGGAGCTCGAAAAAACAACTCCGATGATGGAGCAGTATCTACAAATAAAGGAGCAATACGCCGACTATATACTTATGTATCGCCTCGGTGATTTTTACGAATGCTTTTTTGACGATGCGCTGATAGCCTCAAAGGAGCTGGAGCTGACACTCACCTCGCGTGACTGCGGATTTGGCAACAGAGCGGCAATGTGCGGCGTACCGTTTCACAAGGCTGACTCTCATATCGGCAAGCTTGTTGAAAAAGGCTACAAGGTAGCAATTTGCGAGCAGGTAGAAAATCCAAAGGAAAAAAGCGATAAATCCCTCGTAAAGCGCGAGGTGGTGCGCGTTGTCACGCCCGGTACCATAACCGACAGCTCGCTTCTTACTGAGGGTAAAAATAATTTCTTAATGTCCGCGGCCTACGGACAGGCAGGACTGGGACTCGCCTTTATAGATATCTCCACCGGTGAGGTCTCGGCTACGATGCTTACCGGCAAGGATGCTGAAATAAAGCTCTTTAACGAGATATCCGCATATCAGCCGAGCGAAGCGATTATCAACGTGTCAAAAGAGGACTGTAGGCACGTGTGCGAATATCTTACGAAGCTGGGCACATCCGTAACTGAGGGCACAAAGCGCCTTTTCGATTACGGCAGGTGCAGGGAAGTTGCAAGGAGTGTGTTTCAAATTGAGGCTGACAAGCTTAATACTCCCGAGTTAACGATGGCGGTCGGATCTATTTTGCTTTACATACAGGAGACTCAAAAGAGCGACGTCGCTTATGTTCGGGAGATTAAGGTCTATGCGGACGGTCAGTATCTTGACTTGGATTCCGCATCAAGAAGGAACCTTGAGCTTGTTGAGGCTATGCGTACAAAGGAAAAGCGCGGCTCGCTTTTATGGGTGCTCGACAAAACGGAGACCGCAATGGGTGCACGTCTTTTACGCTCGTGGGTGCTTAAGCCGCTATTAAACCCCGTAGCAATTTCTCACAGACAAAACGCGGTCTCGGATTTCGTAAACAATCCGCGCGAGCGTGACGCTCTCGGTGAGCTTCTTTCGGTTATGCTTGATATAGAAAGGCTTACTGCCAGAACTGTTTACGGTACGGCAAATGCGCGTGATTTAAGAGCGATATATCAGAGTATTGAAAAACTGCCCGAGCTTAAGTCCTTAATTTCCGTTTTCAAGAGCAATTCCTTAAAAGAAATTGCGAGCAAGCTTGATACACTTGATAATATAAGCGATCTACTCGGACGCGCCATAGTTGACTCACCGCCACTTACGGTACGCGAAGGCGGCATGATACGTGAAGGCTTTAATCAGGACGTCGATTACTACCGCTCGATAAAAAATGGCGGTACGGATATAATGGCTCAAATTGAGCAAAAGGAGCGCGAGGCGACAGGCATCAAAACCTTAAGAGTCGATTACAATAAGGTATTCGGCTACTATATAGAGGTTACCAAGATGTACTACGACCAAGTGCCCGACCGTTACATAAGAAAGCAGACTCTTACTAATTGCGAGCGCTTTATAACCCAAGAGCTTAAGGAGATGGAAAATACCATCCTCGGGGCTGAGGAAAAAATCGTATCACTTGAGTTTGAGATATTTACCGCGCTCAGAAACTTCGTTGCGCAGAACTGTGAAAGACTCAGAACCACAGCAGCTTTAATCGCGGAAATAGATGCATATTACTCACTTGCACTCGTCGCGCAAAAGAACGGCTACGTTTGCCCCGAGGTTGACCTATCGTCAAAGATATTTATCAAGGACGGCAGACATCCCGTGGTAGAAAAATTCGTTCAGGATGCCTATTTTGTGCCCAACGACACTATGCTTGATAATTCGGAAAACAAGATAATGATTATCACAGGACCGAATATGGCAGGTAAATCTACTTATATGCGTCAGGTCGCTATAATTACCATTATGGCGCAGATTGGCTCATTCGTGCCGGCAAGGGAGGCACACATTGGCATTGTGGACAAGGTATTCACCCGCGTCGGCGCATCCGATGACCTCGCATCGGGACAGTCAACTTTTATGCTTGAAATGAACGAGGTTGCGGCTATTCTCAAAAATGCTACCTCAAAATCTCTTATCATCTACGACGAGGTGGGCAGAGGAACAAGCACGTATGACGGTATGGCGATAGCCCGCGCTGTCATAGAATATACGTATTCAAAAAAGATTGGAGCCAAGACCCTGTTCGCAACTCACTATCACGAATTAACGGATATGGAGGATATGTTCCCGGGTATTGTCAATTACAACGTTGCTGCCAAAAAGCGCGGTGAGAGCGTAATATTTCTTCGCAAGATAGTGCGCGGCGGTACAGACGATTCCTACGGTATAGAGGTTGCAAAGCTTGCGGGTGTTCCCGGTGAGGTCGTGAAGAGAGCAAAGGAGATTCTTCTTGAAATCGAAAACGCAGTCCCCGCAGGAGCCCCGAAGGCTGTAAAAGCGCAAAACGGCGAAATGGATATGCTTACGGCTCTTATTCAAAGCCGCGAGAGCGAGGCCGTTGATGCGATACGTCGACTTGATATAAACACCATATCGCCGATTGAAGCAATGAATGTACTCTTCGAGCTTAAGAAAATTCTGTCGGAATAACACTATTTTAACGAAAGGCTTTGTTATATAGATGGCTAAAATCAACGTATTAAATTCGGAAATAGCAAACCTGATTGCTGCCGGTGAGGTTGTGGAAAGACCCTCATCTGTCTTGAAGGAATTAATTGAAAACTCTATAGATTCCGGCGCGACTAAAATCACCGCCGAAATTAAAAAAGGCGGAGTAGCGCTCATACGGGTTTCCGATAACGGCTGCGGAATAGAAAAGGACGATTTGCCCGTATCTCTTCAAAGGCACGCGACAAGCAAAATCAAAAATAAGGATGATTTGGACGCAATAGCGACGCTTGGCTTCAGAGGTGAGGCGCTTGCGGCAATATCGTCCGTTTCCGTTATGACCATTATCAGTAAAACCGCGGACTCGGAGTCTGCAACCATGCTTACCGCAGAAGCGGGTGTAGTTGTAGACCTGTCTGAGGTTGGCGCATCCGATGGAACTACCGTTGTCGTGGAAAACCTGTTTTATAACGTTCCCGCACGCAGAAAATTTTTGAAAAAGGATTCTACCGAAGCGCTTAACGTTCTCGCCATGGTGCAGAGAGTGGCGCTTTCGCGACCCGATATCTCTTTTCAGCTCCTTATTGACGGTGAGGAAAAATTCAAAACTCCCGGCGATGGCAAGCTTAAAAATTCTATTTACTCAATCCACGGTAAGGAATTTACGAATAAGCTTATAGAGGTGAAGGGAAAGACCGACTTGGTTTCCGTGCACGGCTATATCGGAAGAAGTGACAACGTTAAGAAAAACCGCAACTATGAGAATATATTTATAAACAACAGATACGTAAAAAGCGTTACAATCATGACGGCACTCGAAAAGGGATTTACCTCGTATATTGCCACGGACTGCTTCCCCGTGTGCGCGCTGTTCGTAGATATAAACCCATCGCTCGTTGACGTCAACGTCCATCCGACGAAGCTTGAGGTGAAATTTTCAGACGAAAAGGAAATCTTTGAGGCGGTATACCATTCGGTTAAGAACGCGCTGGAAAACGAGGCGTACCGCCCTTCGATGCCACTTAAAAGCTCCGCATATTACAGACCGAAGGAAGCGTTCCCGCCGGCACCCGTCTTCAGAGCCGACACCGAGCTTAAATTCCCTAAATCCTCTGATAATATCCCGATAGATACAAGAAAATGCAAGGTAGAAAGGGATAGCAAGACAGGTCTTGAGTACATCTCCTTTTCAAGTCTCGTTTCCGCTATGACAGGCGGGGACCTGGAGGATATCGGTGTCGTTTCGGAGTACGATACCTCGTATAAAATGTCACCGGAGAAATCGATAGATTTGCTTGAAGCGTGCAAAAAGGTAAACGAGCAAGGCTCACAGCAAGAAACAGCTATCCCTGAGGACCCGGATTGCACCCGCTCTAAAAGCGGGATGGAAATGTTCTATGAGGCATTACATTTTGGCGATAAAAGGGAAAGCGAAAAGCCGTTCAAGCTTATAGGCGAGCTCTTTAACTGCTACGTAATAGCAGAGTTTAGTGATTACGTATGGATACTCGACAAGCATGCCGCACACGAGAGAGTAATTTTCGAGGAGCTGAAAATGCACCTTGAAAAATACGGCGAGACAAAAATGCAGAATCTTATTTTACCGCTAACTGTAATTCTCAGCCCTGAGGAATTGGGTTCTGCCATAGATTTTGAGGCCGAAATTAAAAAAGCCGGATTTGAATATACAGTTAACGGTAAAGCAGTAGATATAACCGCAGTGCCCAACTCTATTGATATAAGCGATGCCGAGGAGCTGTTTTTAAAGATGGCAGACGAGCTTTCACGTGGCATAGGAACACCCGAGAATACCTCGCAAATCCGCAGCGAAAAGGCGCTTTATCAGCTTGCTTGCAAGGCTGCAATCAAGGGCGGACGCATTTATAACAGGATGATAATTGAGGAGCTTATAGAAAAGCTCATCGCTCTCCCTGACATAACGGTATGTCCGCACGGCAGACCTGTTGCTTATAAAATAACGAAGAAAGAGCTTGATACCCAGTTTGACAGGCTTTAAGGAAAAGGAAAATAAAGATGGCTAAATTTACGCTTCTAAAGCAAGAGGGGAAGGCGAGACGCGCTCGCTTTGAAACCGTCCACGGCACTATTGAAACACCCGTATTTATGAACGTGGGCACCTCTGCCGCTATAAAAGGCGGCATATCGACTATGGATTTGAGGGAAATAGGGTGTCAGGTCGAGCTTTCAAATACCTACCACTTGCATATACGCCCCGGTGACGATCTTATTTACAAAATGGGCGGTATTCACAAATTCTTTAATTGGGATAGGCCCGTATTGACGGATTCGGGCGGATTTCAGGTGTTTTCGCTTGCAAAATTACGCAAGATTACAGAGGAAGGCGTTGCTTTCAATTCTCATATGGACGGCAAGCGTATATTTATGGGACCCGAGGAGTCAATGCGTATTCAGTCCCATCTTGCATCAACGATAGCTATGGCGTTTGATGAATGTGTTGAAAATCCCGCGCCGTATAAATACGTAAAAGCATCGCAGGAGCGCACCGTTCGCTGGCTTAAAAGATGCAGAAAAGAGATGGACAGACTCAATGCTGATGAAAATACTATAAACAGAAATCAGCTTCTTTTCGGTATCAACCAAGGCGGCACCTACGACGATTTGCGTATAGAGAATATGAAGGAAATAACGAAGGTGGAGTGCGACGGATATGCCATAGGCGGTCTTGCCGTGGGCGAGG
>JAZRNI010000127.1:0-7010 GCA_045648105.1 Eubacteriales bacterium
GATTTCTCACCCGTTTTGTTTTCGATTAAGACTAATACGGAAGCCTCTGAGGCAAGCGGATTTAGAGCGGAAATTTTCGGCTGACGAGCGAGAGGCATACAGGAGTATGACGAGCGAGGAAACGGAAATAGAAAACAAAACCAAATAAAAACGAGGAAAGCCTGCGAGACTTCGCAGGCTTTCGACCTTAATACGATATATCAGATGCCAAAGACGGAGTGAGGCACATTGTAAAAATAGGTCCTCACTCGTTTTGTTTTCGTTTACGCCTAAATACGAAAGCCTCAGCTTATAAAAGAGGTGCGAAGACTCGTACAATATTCCTTATCAGCCACTCTATAAAAGTCAGTCGCGCCTCTTTGTCATCGCGCTCGTCCGACATGGAGACAGTCTTTAAAAACTCGTCACGCATACGCGGTATTTGGGGCGATGCATATAACCATAGCGCATTTTCGAAGTGATGCACAAGGCTTCTGTAATCAAAATTTATAGTACCCGTTACTGCAATTTCGTCATCACATACCAGCAGCTTTTCGTGTATAAAGCCGGGCGAATATTCGTAAATTTTAACACCGCATTCCATAAGGTAGGGATACGAGCTTTTCGTCATAATCTTGACGATTTTTTTGTCGGGCACCGAGGGGGTTATAATTCTGACGTCTACACCTCGCAGAGCCGCGCCCCTGAGCGACTCGGTAAGGTCGTAGTCTATTACCAGATACGGCGTTGTTATATACACATACCTTTCGGCTTGATTGATAATATTTAGAAATACCCTCTTTCCGACCTGGCGCTCATAGGTGGGCTTCGGACCGGATGCAAAGGGGATGTAGTACCCCGTGTCGCACTTTTCGCACTTCTTTGCCGTGCTAAGATACTTGTCAAAATTCTCTTTTGCGCGTCGGACAAGCGACCAGTCGCACATAAACTGAATAAGAAATCCCTCGACAGCCTCCCCCTCTATCATAACTCCGCCATCCTTCCAGTGCCCAAATCTCTCTTTTTCGTTTATATATTCGTCGGCAATATTTACACCGCCCGTGAAAGCATACTTGCCGTCAATGATACAAATTTTGCGATGGTTTCTGTTGTTATGCACGGTGGAAAGAGAGGGGCTGACCTTGTTAAAGCAAATGGCGCGGATGCCTTCCTTAGAGAGCCTTTGCTCGTATCCGCGCGGCAGGGTTTTCATGCACCCGATGTCGTCGTACATAAGCCGTATCTCGACACCGTCCCTTGCCTTTCTTTTCAGTACAGCGTGTATACTGTCCCACAGCTTTCCTTCACTGATTATAAAGTATTCAAGAAAAATAAAGCTTCGAGCGCTCTCAAGCCTTTCCAAAAGCGCGCTGTAATATTCTTCTCCGCTCGGAAAATATTTGCATCTGCTGTTACGGTATATACGCGAGAAAGCATCGTCGTTGAGTATTGAAAGCGCCTTTCCCGCAACTAGCGGATTTTCCTTTTTCAGCTCTTCAAAAACCTCGTCGAATTGCTCCTTTTCACCCTTGAAAGCGTCAATCTCGTTATAAATATCCATCATCAGCCGAGCTTCCTTTTTACGCATGGGACGCGAGTAGAAAAGGACGTAAAGCACTGCGCCGAAAAGAGGAACCGTGATAAGTATAAGAAGCCACGGTATCTTATACTCGGGATTTGTGTCCTTTGTTATAAGGCTGATTATGGCAACCAGATTTACTGCAAAGCCGACTGCAATGGCGTATATTGAATTTTCCCACACGTCAAAGCTCCAAAGCGCGATAACCGTAAGCTCCAAGAGGATAAGAACGGCAGAGAAAAAATATCTTGAAAAAATAAATCTGTAAATCCGTCTCAACTTGAAAATACACCCCTTTCACTTAAGTATAATTTTAACACTAACTTGTGTACACTTATACAGAAATGAATTAACTTTTTGTATACTTCAAATAAGCTTTGCGCTTGGAGATGTAAAAAAAGGGCAGGGGCATTTTGCCGCCCTCTACCCTTGCTTATTTATTTACCTTTGTTCTCGCTGAGCGCAAGCTCAGGCGTCTTGACGCTAACCTTCATACCCGCACCGATAGAGCTTGTGACAAAGGCGTTACCGCCTATGGTAGCTCCGTCACCGATTACCGTGTCTCCGCCGAGTATGCTTGTGCCGGAGTATATGGTTACGTTATTTCCTATCGTAGGATGTCTCTTTGCGCCCTTCAGCTTCTTGACGTTTCGCGTGGAGAGTGCGCCGAGGGTAACGCCCTGATAGATTTTAACGTGCTCTCCGATAACCGTCGTCTCTCCGATTACGATTCCCGTTCCGTGGTCAATAAAGAAATATTTGCCGATAGACGCGCCGGGGTGTATGTCGATGCCGGTAAGTCCGTGGGCATATTCGGTCATAATTCTGGGGAGCATGGGAATACCGAGCAAAAACAGCTCGTGAGCTATACGGTATACCGAAATCGCGAAAATTCCGGGGTAGGAAAAGATTATCTCGTCGGTGCTGTATGCCGCAGGGTCGCCCTCGTATGCCGCCTCTACGTCCGTTGCGAGATACTCGCGGATTTTCGGAATTTTCGTGATGAACTCGTCGCAAAGGCGTCCTGCCTTCTCCTGTATATCCACCTTTTTGCACTCACAGCCGCCGGGGTTATCCAAGGATTTCGCAATCTGCGCTTTTAAATTGTTTTTTATAAATTCTATCTGACTGCCAAGAAGATACTTTACGTAGTCACTTTTTACAATTCCGTCGTTGAAAAAGCCGGGAAACAAAACCTTTCTCGTTTCCTCAAGAACTGCTACGACAGCGTTCTTGTTAAGCACACATTCCTCGTCGAGTCTTGAGGTGGCCTTGTATTCGGAATAGCTTTTTAAAATTGCCTCAATGGAATTTTCAGTGCTGCTCATCAGAAATTTTCCCTTCGCTTACTTTTTTGCTTAGTATAACACTAAAATAAGATGCTGTCAATAGCTATGTTCATAAAATGCGCGTCGGGACACGCAAATTTTTCTTTCTTATATCTTGACTTTGAGCTAAAAAAATACTATAATATAGATGTATGTTTATTAATATGCGTAACTGCCGCGTTTTTTCGCGGTTCTTCATAGTGCGTGAATATACCGTGATTTTTTAACACGGGTGATACTCATATAAATTACTATACTACTTAATATATCGTTACCGAACGTAACTGAAAGGAGGAAGATTTGGATCCTATTTTAACATTGGTGCTTGGACTGGCCGGTGGTGTTATCGTCGGCGGTCTTGTTGGATTTTTTCTTAGAAAATCGGTAGCCGAGAAGAAGATTGGCTCTGCTGAGGAGCAATCGCGCAAGATTCTCGAGGATGCTATAAAGAATGCAGAAAGCGCAAAGAAAGAAAGAATTTTATCGGCAAAAGAAGAAGTACTGCAAATGCAAAAGGAAGCTGATTACGACATCAAGGAGCGTCGCAAAGAGGTTTCTAAGCTTGAAAAACGAATTATGCAAAAGGAGGAGGCTCTCGATGCAAAAATCGAGTCCTTTGAAAAGAAGGAAGCCCTGCTCCATCAAAAGCACGAGGAGGCTGACGTTGTTAAAGCAAGAGTGAATGAAGCGCTCGATGCACAGCTGAAGCTGCTCGAAAAAACCGCGGGACTTTCAAAAGAGGACGCAAAGGCAGAGCTTATCGCTAAGCTCGAGACCGAGCTTGAGCACGAAACTGCAATAAAGCTTGCGGAGTATGATGAAAAGTTTAAGGAAGAAGCGGACGTAAAGGCAAAGGACATCCTTTCCCTTGCAATCCAGCGCTTTGCATCAGATCACGTTAGCGAAATCGCAATTTCCGTTGTTCAGATACCCGGAGATGAAATGAAGGGTAGAATTATCGGTAGAGAGGGTAGAAATATCCGCGCTATCGAAACGCTTACAGGCGTAGAGCTTATCATCGACGACACGCCTGACGTTATCACGGTGTCGGGCTTTGACCCTGTCCGCCGTGAAATTGCAAGGATTGCGCTTGAAAAGCTTATCGCTGACGGAAGAATCCATCCCGCAAGAATTGAGGAGATGGTTGAAAAGGCAAGGAAGGAAGTCGAGCACGAAATCAAGAAGGCCGGAGATAAGGCAATATTTGAGACAGGCGTTCACGGACTTCACCCCGAGCTTATTAAGCTGCTCGGTAAAATGAAATACCGTACATCTTACGGACAAAACGCGTTAAGACACTCTATTGAGGTGTCTATGCTTGCGGGCGTAATTGCTGACGAGATGGGTGTTGACGTATCTATGGCTCGCAGAGCGGGACTTTTACACGATATCGGTAAGTCAATTACCGCAGAGGCAGAGGGCTCACATATCCAGCTTGGCGTAGACCTTGCCAAGAAATACCGCGAGAACAAGGATATCATCCACGCAATCGAGGCTCACCACAACGACGTAGAGCCCGTAACGCCGCTTGACTTCATCATTCAGGCAGCCGACGCAATAAGCGCGGCAAGACCCGGCGCAAGACGTGAGGACGTTGAAAACTATATCAAGCGTCTGCAAAAGCTTGAAGAGGTTGCGGGCGACTTCAACGGAGTTGAAAAGACCTTCGCTATCCAGGCGGGCAGAGAGGTTCGCATTATGGTTAAGCCGGAGCTCATCAACGACGACAAGATGCAGATTCTTGCTCGTGATATCGCAAAGAAAATCGAAAACGAGCTTGATTATCCCGCACAAATCAAGGTTAGCGTTATCAGAGAGAGCCGTATAGTAGAATACGCAAAATAATTCTTTAGCGGTCTAATTTCAGAATAAGCAAAAATATAAAAAACGTGCTTTGGCAATTTGCGCCAAGGCACGTTTTTTCTTAAAAAGTAAATTTATTCCGTTCTGAGTGCAACCACAGGGTCTCTCTTTGCCGCGTTGCTCGCAGGGATAAGTCCTGATATAAGCGTAAGAGCTACGCTGAGCGCAACGAGCAGCATCGCCTGACCGAACGGCAGAGCCGCAATTCTCGGATAGTTGATAATCGGGCTTAAAATTGCGTTGGCAATTAGCGATACCAGATACGTTACCACAATTCCTATCGTGCCCGCGAGAAGTCCGATAATGAAGGTTTCTGCATTGAACAGATGGCTTACGTCCTTCTTTCTTCCGCCGAGTGAACGGATAACGCCTATTTCCTTGATACGCTCAACAACCGATACGTAGGTGATAATTCCTATCATTACCGTAGAAACGATAAGAGATATCGACGTGAAGGCAATAAGCGCGTAGGAAACGATGTTTATCATATTGTTGATAAGACGTATTACAATGGCGAGGGTATCCGTGTACGTGACGTTCGCTCTTTCGTTTTGCGGAATGCTGCTCTCGCCGACGGTGATATCCCCGTCGGAGTTCCACGCATCAAGATATTCCGTTACCATATCCTTCTCATCGAAGCTTACGGGATAAATCTTAATCTCGTTTGCAAGGCCGTTACCGCCAAACGATCTGATAAAGCTTTCTCTGAGGTCCTCGTCATCCATAGACATTATACCGCCGACAGAGCCAAGACCGCCGTTGCCGTCTGAGCTGCCGCCGGATGAGCCCATAGACATAAGCATCTTCATCATCGGGGGCGCTATATATCCCATTACCTTGTCATTTGAAATCAGCGTATCCTCTCCGTCCTTTACGCCCATAAATTCATAGCCATAGGTATACGTAATGATATATTTGGACATTGAAAGCATAGCGTGACCGGCATCAGTGTTTGCGTAGGTGAAAATCTCACTTTCCTTGTTGTCAGAAAGGATTTTCTCCGTCAGCGCCTCGGTGTAGTAAATACCCGAGTTGACAGAGCCAAAGGATACGGTATCCTTTGGTGTCAGAATTCCGACAACCTTAAGCTCAAAGCCTTCGCTTTCAATATTTTCGCTGTTGCCGTTATAGGTAAAGCTAAACGCGCTCTTTGTGAAAATATCGTCCGTGCCGTAGTAGGTGAATGTTTTGCCGATGAGCTCGTCATACTCAAAATAATTTTTATAAAGGCTCTCGTCGTACTCGCCATCGCCCGTTGCTTTCTCTACAATTTCAAGAAACTGGTCTTGGGAATAGTAACCGAGTCTTGCAAGCAAGAGGTCGGAAAGCTCGTCATCTGAGTCCAGCACAAGCATAATCTCGCCCGCGTTTTCGGCAAATTTGCTGTTTTCACCGACAAGCTCATACTGCTCCTTGATGTAGTCCATATTGTTCGGCAGCTGCTTAAAGTTAGGAGCAAGGGTTGATACGAACTGCGCGTAATCCTTAAATTCAGTTTCCTTAAGTATCGACGTATATCTGTCGGTGATGAGAGACAGGGATACGTTTTCCGTCTTACCGTTGTAGCTGTAGTCTGCAAAGATGTTAGGCGCAAGGTCAAAGCCGTAATCAAGAAGCATTGCCGAATAATACTCGCTCGGCATATTCTTTACGTATTCTACGTACTCTTTTGTAATCGTATTCTCGATTATCATTGAAGTAAGGTCCTTTGCGGTAGACGCAAGGTATTCAACAAAAGAATTAACGTAAACCTTGTTTGGCTCCTTTATTATCTCTATCTTATCCGACATATCCATCATACCCGAGAGGGCCTCAAGATCGTATGTTGTTTCGGTGATGGTGATGGGATTGCCCGAAAGCATATCGTCCTGCATCGACGCGACAAAACCCTTGATACCCGCGGAAAACGCAAGAACCATAGCAATACCGATGATACCTATAGAGCCCGCAAAGCCTACCATCGCGGTTCTTCCGCGCTTTGATACCAGGTTGCGGAACGAAAGCTTGAATGCGGTAAAGAAGGACATCTTCGCTCTTTCCTTTTTCTTTTTGGATGCCTTCTTTATTTTTCTCTCGCTTGAAGTGCTGTTAAGCTCATTTTGGCACTGCTCCTCTTCAAGGCGCAGCGTTTCTTCAACCTCTTTTTTCTCATCCTCGTCGCTAAAGGGGTTAGTATCCTCAATAACTCTGCCGTCAAGAAGTCTTATAATTCTTGATGAATATTCGTCTGCGATTTCGGGGTTGTGCGTTACCATAATAAC
>JAZRNI010000128.1:0-3066 GCA_045648105.1 Eubacteriales bacterium
GTTATCGTGCTTCACGGTGAGATACGCGACAGAAGCGAGCGCGGCGGCATTATCGGAGAAAGGGAGCTTGAAAAGCTAAGCTGCGACTATCTTGCCCTTGGCCACTATCACTCGTACAGCCACCGCCGTATAGGCAAATTCAGCGCTGTATATTCGGGCACTCCTGAGGGGCGCGGCTTTGACGAGACGGGTGAAAAGGGCTACGTAACAGTCGAAATTTCGCACACGGGTACTGACTTCTCCTTCAAAAAACGCGCAATGCGTACTCTTTATGCGCTTGACGTTGATATCAGCTCTGCCTCAACTCAGTACGATATCGAGCTGAAAATCGCACAGGCACTTACGGGGGTCGGGAGCGACGATATGGTGAGAATAAATCTCGTCGGAGAGCATAGCCCGACGCTTGAGCGCGATATACGCAGTCTTGAATACTTTTTTGAAAATAAGTACTATTATTTTGAGATACGGGACCTCTCGAATATAAAAATCAATCCGGACGATTATAAAAACGACAAGAGCTTAAAGGGCGAGTTTATCAGGCTCGTCAGCAGCGATACGGCTCTTTCGGAGGGCGAGAAGTCAAGGATTATAGAATACGGACTCAAGGCGCTTCGCGGCGACACGGTTAAAGGATAAGGAGAGGAATATGAGAATTTGCGAATGTACCGTTGAAAACTTCGGTACTCTTAAAAATTTTGAATGTAAGCTTTCCGAGGGCCTCTGTGCGCTGGTAGAGAAGAACGGCAAGGGCAAAACCACGCTTGCGGTCTTTATAAAGGCTATGCTTTACGGGCTTGACGACACGCGCAAGACTAAGCTCTCCGAAAACGCGAGAAAGCACTATCTGCCGTGGAACGGCGAGACGTGCCGCGGCTCGCTCACAATCGAGGCGGGCGGTAAAAAATACCGCATAGAGCGCAGCTTTGGCAATAAGGCGGCAGACGACAGCTTTAAGCTGTACGACCTTAAAACGGGTCTTGTCTCAAGCGATTTTTCGGAAAATATAGGCGAGGAGCTGTTCGGCATAGACGCGGATGGCTTTGAAAGAACTCTTTTCCTCTCCGAAAGCAATCTTTCGGGCAAAAACGAGAATAAGAGCATTGCCGCAAAGCTTTCAGACCTTACGGGCAGTGAAAGAGACCTCGGCTCGCTTGACGAAGCGCTCGCCCTGCTTGACGAGGAGCGCAAATTCTACCGCAAAAGGGGCGGAGCCGGCGAGATATCCGATATAAACGACAGGATAGCCGAGTGCAATCGCAATCTGTCCGATATTGAAAGAAAAAGGGAAGAATACGCGCGCCTTCACGAGGAAAAAAAGGAGCTTGATGCGCGTCTTGAAGGGCTTATCGGCAAGCAAAGGGAAATAGAAAAGGAAAACGAGCGCCGAGGGGAAATGGAAATACGGCGTCAAAAGGAAAAATCGTATTTCGAGGGTCTTGCCTCTCTGGAAAGGGAGCAGGAGCAAAAGAAGGAGCTAGAGACGTTCTTTAACGGCCGTATTCCCACAAGAGCTGAGCTTGAGGATATAATGGTAAAGCGTCTGGAGCGACAGAGAATAGCTCTTTCTCTTAAAAACGCGGGATTTATAGACGAGGGTCAAAACGAAGGCGCGATAAGACGGGTGCGCGAGCTTAAGGGCATTGCGCGTGAGCTTGAGAGCTCAGAGCGCGTAATAGGTGAAAAATCTCTTATGAGCGAGCGTGAAGGCGGCCTTGCCAAGGAGATATTCTCAGAGCTCGTTCCAAGCGAGACGGAAATTTCAAACTACGAAAAAACAGCCTTAAAGGGAAGTAAGAAGGGCTTGCTTTTCTTGATTTGCTCCTGCGCCTTTGCGCTTGTCGGCATTGCGCTCGCCTTTTTAAAGCCTTATCTTTTGGCGCTCTCGCTTCTTTCTCTGCCTTTTCTTTTCATATACCTTAGGGGCGGAAAAAATAACGCAGAGCTTTACTCCTTTGCTTCAAAATACTCAAGTCGCCAACAGAAGAAAATGAGCGCCGAGCAGCTTATCTCCCACTTGAAAAACGAGCTTGAGGCTTATAACGCGCATATGTCGCGCAAAAATGCGCTGGAATGTGAAATAGAGAGCGTAAGAGCACACACGCAAAAGCAACGCGAGAGAGCCGAGGAGCTTTTAAGCGAGCTTGGTTTTCGCGGTATTGAGCCTTCATACGATGCGATATGCGAGCTGGAGCTTGAATTTACGAAAAGAGAGGCGGAAATGGGCGTCTACAGGCGCGAGAATCGGGAGCTTGCGGAAAGATATAAGCTCCTTACGGGTGAAATAGACGAATTTTTATCCCGCTACTCTACAAATAGCGCTGACACGGCGCTTGAAGAAATACGAGCGGCTCTTTATGAATACGAGCGCATATGCGACTCGTTAAAGCTTAAGAGTGAGGAGCTTTCCATCTTCGCGCTTCAGAACGGTATAGATAAAAGCCGTGCTCAAGATGAAAAAAATACAGAGCAAAGCAACGAGAAAATTGACACGGGTGCCATCCTTTCTGAGATTTCAGAGCTTCAAAGGCGCGATGCGCTCATTAAACGCGCGATGGACGAGTGTGAGGACAGGCTGGAGCTTGAGGATGAATACCGCGCAAGAGCCGAGCAGCTAAAGCGCCGTGAGGCTGAGGCTACGAGCAGCTATAAGGCTATCGAGGGCGCGATTTCCTACCTTAAGGCGGCAAGTGAGAATCTTAATGCAAGATACCTTAAAAAAATGCGCTCAGCCTTTACGGAATATATGAAAATCATAGCAAAAGAGAGTGAAAATCTCGAAATTGACACGCACTTTTCGGTAAGGCGGCGCGAGGGCGCAGGCACCAAGGAGAGCGAGTATTACAGCCGCGGTACGCAGGATTTGTATGCGCTTGCGGTGAGATTTGCGCTTATCGACGCGCTGTACGAGGGGGAAGAGCCGTTCGTCATTTTGGACGACCCGTTTGCGTATTTTGACGACGAAAAGCTGCCTCGCGCCCTGTCCGTCTTAAAGGAAATGGGCAAAAAGCGACAGATTATTTACCTTACCTGTACGCGCTCACGCGGAATTTAAGCGTTTAGCAGATT
>JAZRNI010000129.1:0-8710 GCA_045648105.1 Eubacteriales bacterium
TGCGGACCTGCTCGAGTAGGATGACGCTATCCTTAGCAAGTCCTACCTCAAGTCCTTGAATATCGATATGTGTCGGCAGCTTAGCCTTGCCCATCCTTGACGTTATCGCCGCCGCTATAACCGTAGGACTGTACTTGTTTCCTACGTCATTCTGCACGATAAGCACAGGCCTAAGACCCCCTTGCTCGCTTCCTACGACGGGACTCAGATCTGCATAATAAATATCACCGCGTTTTATGTTCATTTTTTAATCCCGAGAAAGAGTATTTCCTCTTTCCTCTCCTTTAATTATTCTGTCAAAATTATTGTTGCCAAACTCCGCCTTGTTTTAAACAGGAAAATATAGGAACTTTCTGTTTTGTCCTAATATATTTTATGATAACTCATCAAAAACAGTTATCATTTCGGGAAAAGAAAAAAGAACGGGAAAATTTGAAAATACATCAAACCTTCCCGTTTGGTATCTTAGCTGTTTGTGCTTGCTATCTCATCGTTTCTGTGGAACAGCATCGAAATACACCAGATACCGGCTATTGCTACAAGGGTATATATAATTCTTGCAAGCAGAGTAGTTGCTCCGCCGCTTATCCACGCCACTAAATCGAAGGAAAACAAACCGACAAGACCCCAGTTTAGTGTACCTATGATTGCAATTGCCAACGCAATTTTATTGATAACCATAATTATGATTTCCTTTCTTTTGGACTGTGTCCATTGCTATTTTTGCCATAAAGCTAAAAAATTATTATGGAAATAAAAGGAAAATCATTCAAAGCTGGGTATGTCGCATCCAAACGAGCCTTTCAGCGTCACGAGCGCCTTTTTTTCAATTCTTGATACGTACGAGCGCGATATATTAAGATGACGCGCAATCTCCTTTTGTGTCATCGGCTTATATCCGCGGAGCCCGTATCTTAAGATAATAATCTCCTTTTCGCGCCCGCAAAGCAGCTTTTCAACGGCAGCGAGCAGCTTTTCTACGTATATTTTCATTTCTATACTTTCGGCTATTTCTTCATCCGCGCCTATAATATCGAGATATGTAAGCGGATTTCCGTCTTTATCGATGTCAATGGTATCGTTAATCGATACCTCCATCGAGGTTTTCTTGAACGAACGGAAATACATAAGAATTTCATTCTGTATGCATTTAGCGCCATAGGTTGCAAAGCGTATTCCGCGCTCCGGATTGAACGTATCTACCGCTTTTATAAGACCCAGGCTTCCAATAGATAAAAGCTCCTCCTGCTCGCTGTAGGACGAATAGTATTTTCTTATAATGTGCGATACTAGCCTTAGATTATGCTCAATAAGCACGGCTCTCGCATTTTTATCGCCTTCCTTCATTTTCCGAAATCCCTCAGCCTCCTCCTTCGCGCTTAACGGCGCCGGGAAGGCATCCTTGTCGGCTATTCCGAGTATGAGCGAAATGAATTTTAAAATTACGTCTTTGAAATGAAACATAAAAAACCCCCGTGAAATATAATATGTCACGGGGAGCTTGTATTATTAACCGAGTGTCGCTTTTTTTCTTTCCTCCTGTATTTCGGGCGTCAGAATCTGATAGCCGCTTTCGCTCGGCGACGATGCAATGAGGTTTTTGCCCGAAATTTCTCGGAACTTTTTATTCATAAGAGATATATGCGCTCTGATGTTGGACGGCTCAGGAACTCTTGATTTTTTAAAGGCGAGAGTTAGAAGCTCCTTTGCGCTGAGCGTACGAGGATAGCTTGCGATAAATACTCTCAGTATCATATTTTCCGTTCTTGTAAAGCTTATCGGCTTCCATAGAAATGTAGTTGATAAAAGAGTAATCGACGCATCAATTCCCGATAGCCTGAAGTCTCCGGGCGGCTTCAACGACCTTTGCTTGCAGTATGCGCGCATATCGTCAAGAATTTGTGAAACGTAGGTGCTTTTATAAACGCGGTCGAAAAGATGAGCTGAGGGAAAGCTGCTTTTATCGTTGCAAATTGCAAAAACAGGTGTATTGTACGCATACTCGCGTATTCTTCTTATGTAGTCGTGTATATCCGGCAACAGGTGTGCGTTAAGCATAATAACAGCGCAAAATTCCGCTCGTATACCCGATAGCGCTTCCGATGGAGTCAAAGCGAGCGTAGGTATGCCGAGGTAATAAAGCGTATCGGCATATTTTTTGGCATTTGCCTTTGATTTATCAATTATAAGTATCATATAAACGTCCTCATGTCATATTATTATATACGAACCTCGCGCGTCCGTCAAGATTTTTTGCGTTTTTCCTTGACATATCAATAAATAAAATATATAATTAAATTAATATGTCATACGGAGTGTTTTTATGAAAACGGTTTTGATTACAGGCGGCTCACGCGGTATAGGCAGAGAGTGCGTGAGGGCATTTTCCAAAGCAGGCTATAACGTTGCCTTCACTTATCTTAACAGTGCGGAGTCTGCGCGCAATCTATCCTTGGAGTGCGGCGCGCTTGCAATTAAGGCTGACTCCTCGTGCGAGGATGAAATCGTAAGCGCGGTCAGATGCGCGAGCGAAAAATTTGGCAATATCGACGTTCTTATCAATAACGCCGCGGTATCGTCCTTTTCTCTTTTCACCGATTTGTCACTTTCCGAATGGAATAAAACCTTTTGTGTCAGCGTTACGGGAGCTTTTCTTTACAGCAGGGAATGTCTTTACGGTATGATACGGCAGAAATACGGCAGAATTATAAATATATCCTCAATGTGGGGTGTTACTGGCTCATCCTGTGAGGTTCATTACTCATCCGCAAAGGCTGCGCTGATAGGAATGACTAAGGCGCTCGCTAAGGAGGTCGGCCCGTCGGGCATTACCGTCAATGCCATCGCGCCCGGGGTAATCAATACGGATATGAACAGCGCCTTGTCGGATGATGATATAAAATCTTTGAAGGAAGAGACGCCGCTTTGCAGAATAGGAGAGCCCTCTGAGGTTGCGGCAGCAGCGCTTTATCTTGCCTCTGACGAGGCTGCATTTATTACAGGCGCCGTGCTGAATATCAACGGCGGACTCGTAATATAAAAATATTAGAACAAAAAAATGCAAAAGTATTGATTTTTAAAATGTAATTTGCTATAATAATACAGAACTTGTTTCGCGCATCCGATGGAGTCATACCAGCCGGGGAGGTAGCGGCGCCTTGTACCTGAAATCCGCTATAGCAGGGGTCAATTCCTTTCCCAAGGGGTAATTCTGTGTGGACTGCGCCGTTCTTGAACGCGTTGAAGGATGGGTCTTACGCAACACGAGGCCGTGAACCATGTCAGGTGGGGAACCAAGCAGCATTAAGCGGTTTATCGGGTGTGCCGTAAGGCTGCCTGTCCGGAGCGAGAGAGGCGGTTAACGCGCGTAGCTTTATTTCGACGGAGAGGTGTATGGCTCTTTCGGATGTGCGAAACGTTCCAGTATAAGTGTATTGCGCGTATGCGGAAGATTACAGTTTGTGTACCGCCCCGCGCTTTTTGTTTTAGGGGGATTTTCAAATGTCGGAATATAAAGCACTGTACAGAAAATGGCGTCCGTTCGACTTTGACGACGTCTGCGGTCAGAACACCGTAACCGATGTGCTCAAATACGAGGTCGCAAACAATAAAATTTCCCACGCATACCTTTTTTGCGGCTCCCGCGGAACGGGTAAAACCAGCTGCGCTAAAATTCTTGCTAAGGCCGTAAACTGCGAAAACCCAAGAAACGGCAACCCCTGCAACGAATGTGAATCCTGCCGTTCGATAGATATGGGTATAGCTACCGACGTAATTGAAATGGACGCGGCGAGCAATAACGGTGTTGACGACGTCCGTACTCTTAAAGATGAAATTGCCTTTAATCCCGCGCTGCTGAAATATCGTGTTTACATCATCGACGAGGTTCATATGATGTCTCAGTCGGCGTTCAACGCGCTCCTTAAAACGCTGGAGGAGCCGCCGGCTTACGTGGTGTTTATACTTGCTACAACAGAATTTCATAAATTGCCGACGACGATAGTATCGAGATGTCAGCGCTTTGATTTCCGAAGAATAAGCTCCGAGGTCATAATGGAGCGTCTGTTCAAAATATCCTCTGCCGAGGGCATAGACATAACAAGCGACGGCGCCAGACTAATCGCAAGGAGCGCGCGCGGCGGTATGCGAGACGCGGTAAGCCTTCTTGAGCTTTGTGCAGGCTCTAAATGCACGGTTGATGCATCTCTCGTGTCTCAAACTATAGGCACAGGCGACAGACTCACGGCGTATAAGCTCATTGAGTCCATCGGCAAGTCAAGCTATAACGACGTTTATTCAGCCGTCCGCGAAATAGTAATGGGCAGCGGTGATATATCCGTTTTCTGGCAGGAGCTTATAGATTCCTACCGTGATATGATGGTGGTTAAAACCACCGAGCTTTCCAAAAGCTATCTTGACCTTACTGATGCGGAATATGAGTCGCTCAAAAGAGTAGCCGCGGATTTTTCAATGGCTAAGCTTTATTATCATACCGAAATTTTGGAAAGTGCGCTTGCTGATATGCAGCGCGTAGTAAATTCTAAACAAAGCGTGGCGGAAATCGCGCTTACAAAAATGTGTGCGCCTACACTCTCTCAGTCTGCTGAGGCTATAGAGTTAAGACTTTCTGAGCTTGAAAAGAAAATATCTTTATTGAAATATTCACAAGTCCAGTCACCGTCCCAAAACGATGAAAAAGTTAATATAATTCCGGAAAAAGCTGAGCAGAAAACGAATGGTGCGACTTCTCCAGCGGAAAAGAAGGTCACCGTAAGCGAAGAGGAATATAGAAATTACTCTGACTGGGAATCGGTCGTAGAGCGTATAACCGAGCTCAAAGCACCGCTTGGCGTTAAGCTTGCCGGCGGGCGTGCTGTGCGTACTCCAAGCAAGCAATTTATAATAGAGCTTTCCGACTTTTTTGCAAAAACAGTCTCTGCAGACGAGGACGCGCTTCGCTTGATACGAGGTGTTATTGCCGAGCTTGAAGGGGCATCACCCGACAGCATTGAGCTGAAGATTACGAAGATGAGCCCTAAGAAGTCAGATGATTTTATGCCGAATTTCTAACAAAACATTTTTACGGAGGAATATAAAATGAAAGTAAGATTACCCCAAGGTATGGGCGGTGCAAGCAATATGCAGTCAATGCTCAAGCAAGCTCAGCAAATGCAGGAGGATATGGCAAACAAGCAGGCAGAGCTTGAGGCTTGCGAATACGAAATAAGCGCAGGTGGCGGAGTTGTAAACGTTAAAATCAACGGAAAAAAGGAAATTCTGTCCGTAAAAATTGCCCCCGAGGTTGTTGACCCAGATGACGTTGAAACGCTTGAGGATCTCATAGTCGCAGGCGTGAACGAAGCTATAAAGAAGGTAGAAACCGTTACAAACGAAGAAATGTCCAAAATAACCTCGCCCTTCGGTATGGGCTTGCCCGGTATGTTCTGATGGCTGAATTTATTGTACCTATACAGCGCTTAATCGAGGAGTTCAGACGCTTGCCCGGAGTAGGCGGTAAAACCGCTTCAAGATATGCGTTTGCCGCGCTTGAGCTTTCTGAGGATGAGGTAGCGCGATTTGCAGATGCCTTAATCTCCGTGAAACGAGACGTTCATAAGTGCCCGATATGCTTCGGTCTTTCCGATAAGGAAACGGGCTGTGATATTTGCCTTGATGAAAACAGAGATAAAAGCGTCGTTTGCGTTGTCGAAAAGGCAAAGGACGTTATGGTAATGGAGCGTGTAAGAGGCTACAGAGGTGTTTACCACGTTCTTGGCGGTGCGCTTTCTCCTCTGGATAACGTCACCTCCGCTGACCTTACGGTAAAGGAGCTTGTCACAAGAGTAGAGGACGAGGGAATAGAGGAGGTCATTATTGCGACCAACCCAACCCCCGGTGGAGATACCACCGCCGCATATCTTGCTAAAATCTTAGAGCCGTATTCCGTCAAGGTCTCAAGACTCGCATACGGAATACCCGTCGGCGGCGATATCGAGTATGCCGATTCCGTTACTCTGTATAGAGCAATGGAGGGCAGAAGGTATTTCTGAGTTATACTTATTAAAATCCTGCTTTTAAAAAGCGGGATTTTTTCTTTTTATACGGTTGCACACTTGTACTTTAAACGAAGATTGTCCGCAATCATCGCTATAAATTCGCTGTTTGTGGGCTTGCCGCGCGAGTTTTGAATAGTGTAGCCGAAATACGAATTGAGTGTGTCAACGTCTCCTCTGTCCCACGCAACCTCTATTGCGTGGCGTATAGCGCGTTCAACTCTTGACGTAGTAGTCTGATACTTTTTGGCAACCGTGGGATAAAGAATTTTCGTAACGGAGTTAATAATTTCGTTATCGTCAATAGTCATAAGTATCGCGCTTCTTAAATACTGATATCCCTTTATATGCGCGGGAACACCTATCTGATGAATGATTTTCGTAACCTGTGACTCCATATCAGAGCTTGAAATACCGCTCTTTTGTAAGGATGAGCTTTGCCTTGAATTGAAAAAGCTCTCTATATGCGAGAGAAGGGAATTGATATCAAAGGGCTTGGGAATACACATATCCGCCCCTGCACTCGTTGCCTCGATAAGTAAGGATTGCTTATTTATGGGGGACATCAGAATAAATACGGGCTCTTTTTCCAGCTCAAGTCTTTTGCTTTGTCTGATTACACCTATGCCGTCAAGGCGCGAAACCCAAAGGTCAACGACAACAGCATCGTACGAATTGTTCGCAATCATTTCAAGCGCGCTCTCTCCGTCGCCAACCTCATCACAGCGAAAACCGAGCTTCTTTGCGATATTCTCCGCAATCTTGCCTCTTTCTTCCTCGTTTTCGTCGCATACTAATATTTTTGCGTTTTTTTCCATTTTTCTATCTCCTTTTATTTTTCTTTGCACCAAATTGTAAAAATTGGTAATTTTTGGTAGCAACATAATTTTACCACGGGAAAAAACAAAAATCAAGTAGGGTAGGGTAAAAATAGTCACCAAAGTTCCGGTTGCAAAAATGGTAAAATTTACCAATTTTCCACAAGGCCACTGCAAAAAAAAGACCCTGATTTTTCAAAAACGGAAGCTACGTTTATGCCAAATGCCGAGAAAGTGAAATGGTTTTCATTTCTTTACATATTTTTTACATTAAATATAGAGCTTTTTTTCGGATTTATATTGAAATATCTAAATTTATATGTTATAATGCTATCATGGGAAATATGGTAAATTTTCAGATTGTAATAATATAATAGTAATAAATTTATGATAAAAAAGGAGAACGAAAATGAACACAAACGTAACCGCTAACAAATTTGTTAACGAGTGGATTTCCGAGATGGCCGAAATGGTTAAGCCTGAGAATATCGTCCTTATTGACGGTAGTGAAGAGCAGGCTGAAAAGCTCCGCGCTGAGGCTTGCTCAACAGGCGAAATTCTGAAGCTCAACGAGGAAAAGCTTCCCAACTGCTATCTTCACAGAACTGCAATTAACGACGTTGCAAGAGTTGAGGGAAGAACCTTCATCTGCACGAGAAGCAAGGAGGATGCCGGCAATATCAACAACTGGATGGACCCTCAGGAATGTTACGCAAAGCTCTCTAAGCTCTACGACGGCTCTTACAAGGGCAGAACAATGTACGTTATCCCTTACTCTATGTCCGTTGTTGGCAGCGATTTTGCAAAATACGGTATTGAGCTTACGGATTCCATATACGTAGTTCTTAATATGCTTATTATGACCAGAGTCGGTCTCAATGTACTCGAGGCGCTTGGCGATAGCCCTGATTTCATCAAGGGCCTGCACGCAAGAAAGGATATCGACGAGGAAAACAGATACATCTGCCATTTCCCCGAGGATAATACTATCTGGTCTGTAAACTCCGGCTACGGCGGAAACGTTCTTCTTGGCAAAAAGTGCTTCGCACTCCGTATTGCATCTTACCTCGGACGTAAGGAAGGCTGGATGGCAGAGCATATGCTTATTCTCGGTATTGAAAATCCCGAGGGTGAGGTTAAGTATATCAGTGCTGCTTTCCCCTCCGCGTGCGGTAAGACCAACCTTGCAATGCTTATCCCGCCCGAAATCTATAAGAAGAAGGGCTATAAGACCTGGTGCGGAGGCGACGATATCGCTTGGCTCCGTGTGGGCTCTGACGGCAGACTTTGGGCAGTTAACCCTGAAAACGGCTTCTTCGGCGTCGCTCCCGGTACCAATGAAAACTCTAACCCCAATGCGCTTCATACCGCAATGAAGGATACAATCTTCACGAACGTTTGTCACAATCTTGATGATAATACCGTTTGGTGGGAAGGACTCGATAACAATCCTCCGAAGAACGCGCTTAACTGGAAGGGTGAGGTTTGGGATTACACCAAGTACAACAAGGCTGATAAGGTTAATACCTCCGGCGCTCATCCCAACTCAAGATTTACCGCAAAGGCTTCAAATTGTCCTTGTCTCTCTGATAAGTTCAACGATCCCGCAGGCGTTCCTATTTCTGCTATCGTATTCGGCGGACGCAGAGCTAAGACCGCTCCCCTCGTTTACCAGTCCAGAGACTGGCAGAACGGTACCTTCGTTGGTTCTATCATGGCTTCCGAGACCACTGCAGCTGCAGCAGGTGCTGTCGGCGTAGTTCGTCGTGACCCCATGGCTATGAGACCCTTCGTAGGCTACGATATGGGTGACTACTGAGCACACTGGCTCAAGATGGG
>JAZRNI010000130.1:0-4314 GCA_045648105.1 Eubacteriales bacterium
GGATTTACCTTCTGTCCCATTGTCAGCCTACCTCCTTCTCTTTTACTACGAGTGTTACATGGCTAGTTCTCTTCAAAATCTGGAACGCTCTGCCCTGCGCTCTGGGTTGTACTCTCTTAAGAGTAGGTCCGGGGCAAACAAAGCATTCGGAAACGTAGAGATTACCGGAGTCCATGTTGAAATTGTGTTCTGCATTTGCTACCGCGCTCTTGAGGAGCTTCGTGAGATATTCGCAAGCAATCTTGTTGGTGTTCTTAAGAATTGCCATTGCCTTATCAGTATCCTTGCCTCTGATGAGGTCAAGTACGATCTTTACCTTGCGCGGAGAAATTCTCACATATTTAAGATGTGCTTTTGCTTCCATTATGGAAATCCTCCTTAGTGTCCGTTATTCGATGTTTTTGAGCCCGCATGACCCTTAAAGGTACGGGTGAGTGCAAACTCGCCGAGCTTGTGGCCAACCATATCCTCGGTTACATATACCGGAATGTGCTTTCTGCCATCGTGAACTGCGATTGTGTGTCCAACAAATTCAGGGAATATTGTTGATGCACGCGACCATGTTTTAAGCACTTTTTTCTCATTCTTTTCATTCATAGCGCAGATACGGTTAAAGAGCTTTTCTTCAACGTAGGGCGCTTTCTTCAAACTTCTGCTCATAGTTACTCACCCTTCAATTACTTAGCGTTTCTGCGCTTAATAATGAATTTGTTGGTTCTTGCCTTCTTATTTCTCGTCTTATAGCCAAGAGCGGGCTTGCCCCAAGGAGTAACAGGGCCGGGACGGCCAACGGGTGATTTACCTTCACCACCACCGTGAGGGTGATCGCAGGGGTTCATTACGGAACCGCGAACAGTAGGACGGATGCCCATGTGTCTCTTCTTACCTGCTTTACCGATCTTGATTGTCTCGTGCTCGAGGTTGCCTACCTGACCGATAGTTGCCTTACAGTCAAGACGGATAATTCTTACTTCACCCGAGGGAAGTCTTACCTGAGCTACGCCGTTTTCTTTTGCCATAAGCTGTGCGAACGCACCCGCGGAGCGAACGAGCTGTGCGCCCTTGCCGGGGTAAAGTTCGATATTGTGAATAACTGTACCTACGGGAAGCGCGGAGATAGGAAGCACGTTACCGGGCTTGATATCGCTGTTTGCGCCCGAGCTTACTACGTCGCCGTCGGTAAGACCAACGGGAGCGATAATGTAGCTCTTCTTACCTGCCTCGTTCTCAAGGAGAGCGATGTAAGCGGTTCTGTTAGGGTCGTATTCAACGCCGATAACCTTTGCGGTCTCATCAACGTTTCTCTTGAAATCGATAAGTCTGTACTTAATCTTGTTTCCGCCGCCCTGGTGACGAACGGTGATTTTGCCGTAGCTGTTTCTACCGGCATTCTTTTTCTTAGTTGTAATAAGACTCTTTTCGGGAGTGAACTTAGTGAGCTCCGCAAAAGAAGGAGTCGTCATATTTCTGCGCGACGGTGTGGTCGGCTTATATTGCTTTACTGCCATCTCTTATTACCTCCTGTCTTAGTTCATACTATCGAAGAAAGCGATGGGAGCTGAGTCCTCAGCAAGAGTAACGACAGCCTTTTTCCACTCACTGGTATAACCGAAGTGTACGCCGTATCTCTTGGGCTTCTTCTTCATATTTATTGTATTGACCTTTACTACCTTGGTCTTCTTGAACATAGCCTCAACAGCCTTAGCAATCTCTGCCTTGGTTGCATCCTTAGCTACCTCAAAGCAATAACGCTTTGCGCCAACTCCGTCCATGCTCTTTTCGGTGATAAGAGGTCTTACGATGATATCTGCATAGGATTTCATTATGCGTATACCTCCTCAATCTTTGCTACTGCATCCTTAGCTACGATAAGAGTATCGCAGTTGAGAATGTCATAAACGTTAATTGTGTTCCACTGTGTCGTCTTTACACCCTCGATATTAGCGCAGCTCTTGATTACACAAGAATCTACTTCGGGGAGAACGATAAGCGTCTTCTTTGCAGCGTTAACTGCGTCGAGCATCGCAACCATAGGCTTGGTCTTGTACTCGTTTGTTTTGATAGCGTCTATAACTATCATCTCGCTGTCCTGTACCTTTGCGGAAAGAGCGCTGAACAATGCCGTTCTCTTGAGGCTCTTGCTCAGGTTTACGCGATAGCTGCGGGGCTTAGGACCGAGCGCTACGCCACCGTGTGTCCACTGTGGAGCTCTGGTGCTACCCTGTCTTGCGCGGCCTGTACCCTTCTGTTTCCAAGGCTTTCTGCCGCCGCCGCTTACTTCCGTACGGGTAAGAGTGGACTGCGTGCCCTGTCTTTGATTTAAGAGGTATGCTCTTACTGCGGTGTGGAGGACTGCTTCGTTAACTTCTCTGCCGAAAACCTTGTCGGAGAGAGCAAGCTCGCCAACTTCCTTGCCCGCCATATCTACAACTTTAATATTAGGCATTATGTCTTCCTCCTTCCGTTATGCTTTAACCGAATCACGGATAAATACTATGCCGCCCTTAGAGCCGGGAACAGCGCCCTTTACCGCGATCAGATTTTTCTCTGCGTCAATCTTTACTGCAACGAGGTTAAGGATTGTAACCTGCTCGTTACCGTACTGACCTGCCATCTTCTTATTCTTATAAACACGGGACGGATCTGAAATAGGACCCATAGAGCCGCACTGACGGTGAACGGGGCCTGTACCGTGTGTCATTCTGAGAATCGTGTGTCCCCATCTCTTAACGCAACCTGTGAAGCCGCGTCCCTTGGTAATACCTGTGATGTCGACCTTGTCGCCGTTTGCGAAGGTATCGACGGTTACTACCGAACCTGCTTCGTATGCGCTTACATCGTCAAGTCTGAATTCCTTGAGATGCTTTTTGGGAGCTACGCCTGCCTTTTTGAAATGGCCAAGCTCTGCTTTTGTGAGGTGCTTTTCCTTAGCATCCTCAAATGCAATCTGAATTGCATTGTAGCCGTCTGTTTCAACGGTCTTCTTTTGTACTACCGCGCAAGGGCCTGCTTCAATCAGGGTTACGGGTATTACGTTGCCTTTTTCGCCGAAGATCTGAGTCATGCCCAGCTTCTTACCGATAATGCACTTTTTCATTTTTCCTCCATTTAGGTTATTGGTTGACAGGCGTTGAATTTTTACCTGCTCGGCAAATCCTGCCAACATGACCACGAGGTCGTGGTATTTACGGAAGTTGAAGTATTCCGTTTCTCGAGATTACTCTCAAGTTAAGCCTTAATCTCAATCTCGACGCCTGCAGGAAGCTCGATGCTCATAAGAGCCTCAACCGTCTTGGGCTGCGCGTCAAGGATGTCGATAAGTCTCTTGTGCGTGCGCATTTCGAACTGCTCACGGCTGTCCTTATACTTGTGTACCGCTCTGAGGATTGTAACAATCTCTTTGTCGGTGGGAAGCGGAATAGGACCGCTAACTCTGCTTCCGTTTCTTTTTGCTGTGTCAACTATCTTCTGTGCTGCGGCATCGATGATCGTTGAGTCATAGCTCTTGAGTCTTACTCTGATTTTTCCCTGTGCCATTTGGGGTGTCCTCCTTCTAAAAGATTTGCTTTAAACCGCTTTTAAGAAGGGCGATGAGATTTCACACCGCGCCGGGTGTGTCGAAAGCACCCTAACAAAAGCAGTTCGGAAAGTCAACCGCAGTGACTAACTGAACCGTTTAAGAACGCGGTAGCCATAATTCTGGCATACTCTTGCTTCGCCCGGTTAAATATCGGACATACTCCACGGAAATTCCCTACCTCAAAGGGTAGCCACCTCCCGCTTCATCGCATATCAAGCCTTATTATTATACATTATTTATTGTGAAAAAGCAAGAGGTTTTCAAAAAAAATATTTGAAATTTTCTCAAATTTTATACGAATTTCAAATGTAAAATTTGTATAAATTGCATAAATTTGAATTTTTGAGTAATTTTTGTTCTATTTGCGGTTAAAATATCATCCTCTTTTAGTTTTATTAATTATTTATTCATAATTTTGGAGTATAATTGTTTCATAAACCTTAAGATAATTTAAAAATAACAAGGAATAAAAGGAAGCTTTTATGAAAAACAAAGCAGCATTATTCGGGCTATATCTTCCGTTATTTATCTTTTTTACGCTATCGTCGATAGCGTTCAGGACGGCAGCATTGCTGATCGATTTCGATATATCGAGCGGATATTTTGACGACAAGCTACTTATCAGAATAGCGAACGGACTCGCTATAGTAGGCGTTGTAATCTCGCTGTCGTTTCTTATAAACGGCAAAAAGAACGTAAGGCTGATACCCGAATTTTCAAATATCCCCACCGTA
>JAZRNI010000131.1:0-2216 GCA_045648105.1 Eubacteriales bacterium
CGCGCTCGGTCTTCCACGGCTCTGACAGTCCACCGGACTGTCATTCACTACCGTTTCCCCTTCGAGCCCTCGCTTTGTGCGAACTCGACCGTGTGCCTTAAAACTTTCTTGGTGGAAAGTACAGGGCTCGAACCTGTGACCCTCTGCTTGTAAGGCAGATGCTCTCCCAACTGAGCTAACCTTCCGTTAAGCGCTTTAATATTATAACAAAGCATTTTGCATTTGTCAATACCTTTTACAAAAAAATATTCAAACTTTTTCAAAAACACTTCGAAAGCCTGTAATTTCACGCCAATAGTGTTTATTTATTATTTATTTTACCGCGTAAATAATTGACTTTCGCGCGTATATATGATAAAATATTGTGAATGAATATTTTTTTTGGGGGGGTAGAGTATGCTTACCGTTGACAGAATAAGCGTTATGAATTTCGACAATGCAATAAGGGGTGCGAGAAACCCACTTAACAGCTGGGCGAGAATGGATAGCTTCTATAATGAGAAGGGCGAGTTCGTTTTGGGAGAAAATGACCTTGCGCTTGCCTCGCGCCTTGCCGCGGCAGGAAGCGACCACAGAAAATTCTTGCGCCAGATAATAGTATCGCTCGATATAAACGCGCCCCTGTATTGGTGGAAGGAATTTGACACCTATAAGGTCGGCACCGTTGCAAATTCCTGCTCGACAATGCACAAAATACACTCAAAGGAATTTTGCCGCTCCGATTTTTCCTCAGATATGATGACAAGCGACGCTCTTTCGCTCCTTGACTCCCTTATCGCTTATCTTGAAAGCGAGCGAATAGCTTATAACGCCACTAAGGATAAATCCCATTGGTTTAATATGATACAGCTTTTGCCAAGCTCGTATAATCAGCTCCGCACGGTTACGCTCAACTACGAGGTTCTAATCAATATCTACTATGCGAGACGCCACCATAAGCTCCCCGAATGGCGCACACTCTGCGACGCTATCGAGAAGCTCCCGTATGCATCTGAGCTCATCCTCGTAAAAAAGGACGGCTGAGCCCCAAATACCAATAATTTTAAAAAGAGAGAAGGAAAAAATATGCTTGACTCATTTTTAAAAATTGCCGCCGCAACGCCGCGTGTTCGCGTTGCAGACCCCGTTTATAATGCTAACGAATGTATAAGCTGCGCCAAAAGCGCGTGTGAAAACGGCGCATCCGTTCTCGTTTTTCCCGAGCTTTCCGTAAGCTCCTGTACTCCGGCGGACCTTCTTTTGCAGTCCGCATTTATCTCAGAGTGCGAGAGGGCAGTCGCTTTATATCTTGAAAAAAGCGCAGAGCTTGACCTTATAAGCTTTATCGGTGCTCCCGTAAAGCACCTCGGTAAGCTCTATAATGCCGTTTTGGCAATAAATAGGGGCGAGATTTTAGGCATCACCCTTAAGGACGCGCTCACCGCCGATGAAAAAAGATATTTCGCAAATCCGCCAAAGTCCCCGATAGTAATAAGCTATTGCGGCAGGCTCGTCGATGCGTCAAAAAATCTCATTTTCTATCACGAAAGCCTATCCCGTGTCAAAATTTACCTAAGCTTTGGCACAGAGCTGCTTTCAAACGGCACCGATAAGTGCCTTGGCGCACAGAGCGGCGCAAGCCTCGTTCTTTTCCCCTCGTCATTTTACGAGCAGGTCGGCGCCGAAAATGAGCAAAAAGCCGCTCTAAAATCCTTCAGCCTCAGCGCAAAATGCGCCTGCGTTCTCGTAAATCCCGAGCTTGGCGAAAGCACTACGGACTTTATCTACTCCGGCAGAGCCGCTCTCGTATCCTGCGGCGACGCGCTTGAACACAAGGACGCCTTTTCCGATAGCCGTATCGCCTACGCAAGCGTAGATTTTGAAGCTATCGAGCACGACAGAATAGCCGACAGCCTCTTCAAATGCGAAGAGAACGGGGACTTTCTCTATATCCCCTATAGCACGAGCATTAAAGAAACGCCCCTCGGCACCGTAAACCCATCCCCCTTCGTTCCAAAGGATAAACGGGAGCGCGATAATCTCTGCGCCCTTACCCTCAAAATGCAGAGCATAGCTCTTGCAAGGCGCTTTGAAAGCTCGTATTCAAAGACTATGGTGATAGGCGTATCGGGCGGTCTTGATTCCACCCTCGCACTTATAGTAAGTGCTATGGCGTGTGACTTTTTAAAGCTTGACAGAAAGAATATCATAGCGGTAACCATGCCTTGCTTCGGCAC
>JAZRNI010000132.1:0-7255 GCA_045648105.1 Eubacteriales bacterium
CGTATTCCTCATCTGTCTTGCCTTCCTTGGAAATGGCAAGCGTATCGTTAAGGCCCGCGGAGATATTGGCGTAAAGCTCCTCGCTGCCTTCACCGAGGTCAAGCGACTCTGCCATAATTGAGACTGAAAGCTGAGCAAGCATCGAGACGAGCGGCTTGATTCTGGGGTTCGATTCGATAGTATTGATTACGTCCTTGATGGGCGTGTTGCCTGTCGAGGGATTTCTCGTTGTGATAACCTCAAGCATCTGGTCCATACCTGCCTCAAAGGCTACGAAAACTCCGTCCTTCGAAAGAACGAAATATACGTCGGCAATGGTGTTGAGGTCACTTGCGAAATTTTCCCTGCTTGACGTGTGGAAAATGCTTACCGCGGAATTTATAAGAGTTCCGAACGGCTCTGCCATTTCAAGGCCGAACACTCCGCTTGTATAGCAGTATGATGCTCCTCGAAGCGCGTCTGAAAGTATCGTGGCAAGATATTCGTCGCCGTCAACAGTAGCGATTATAGACTTTACCGCCGCCTCCTGTTCGGGTGTGAGCGATTTCCACTCCGCGCCCTTTATCTTCATTACGTCGGCGTAAATCGAGGCTATGGTCGGCACCTCGTGTGTCATAGTCATCTTTACCTCGTTTTCGGTGCTTATCGTTACGAGGTAGTCAAACAGAGTAGAGCCGCCGTATCTTTTCATCATCTGAATTATCGGATGCTCAAGGGTCGGCTTGACGTAAGCGTCGTAGCTTTCGGTAAATTTTACGGTAGTTTCGTCTTCGGGCATCTTCTCGTTAAGAGTTGTGACGGTGTCCGCGTAGGTCTGCGCGTAGCCTATTACGGGTGTCAGCAAAAGCGCTGCAACCGCAAAGCCCTGAAGCGCGCCCACGGCAAGTCCGAGAAGCCTCGTTACTGCGTTGTTGTTTCTCTTTCTGAATCCGAGAAGACCCGATACGCAGGCGTGAATAATAATCGAAAGACCGCTTATCAGCATAAACAGAATTACGAACAGAAGCGGAACGATTATAAGCGCCATCGGTAACAAAATCAAATGCTTTACAGTCTCCGCGTCAAAATTGTAAAGCCACGAAATATCCATCTCTGCGGGCAAAATGCCAAAGCCCTTTATATCGTTAACAAGCTGCTCGGTCGTCTTGCCCTGAAAGAAGGGAAGCACGTAATTGTAGTACGGAATTTTTGAAAGCCAAATGGCAAGCGCCGCCGAGCCGGCTACCGTAATAGTCCTTACTATTTGTCTTGCAATGCCTCTGCGTAAGCCCTTAAATGCTCCGATAAGAGTCAAAACACCCACGATGCCAAGAAATATCCATATAATTTTATCCTGCATACAGTCTGCCTCCCAAGTATTTTTATCAATAATATTATCATACTATATTATACCAAAAATGTCAAGTATTATTTAAAGCAAAACGCAAAAAAACACGTCCTTGCCACTTAAACTCAGCCCTTATATGAAATTTCTAAAAAAGCTTTGAAAAATTACGAAAAACTGTTTATTTTTTATAAATCTTATGCTATAATAATATTGCAAAGGGAAATTTATTCATCCCTGAGCACTCAATGAAGAAAGGCGGTACCGATATGAAAATCACAATTTACGGAAAACAGCTGACTGTAAGAGATTCGCTCAAAATCGCAGTTGAAAAGAAGCTTGCCAAATTCGACAAGTTTTTCGGCGCTGATACGGAAGCGCTTGTGACCTGCAAGGCGCGAAAGGGTGTGAAAATCCTCGAAATTACAGTAAATTATAACGGCACTACCTTTAGGAGCGAGGAAGAAAGCGAGACCTTCTTAACCGCGCTTGACAGGGCGGTCGAGGGACTCGAAAGACAGATAAGGAAAAATAAGACGAGGCTTGAAAAAACAGTAAAGCGCGGCGCGTTCAATATAACCGAGCCCGATGACGACGACGGCTACGAGGAGGACGGAGAATTTGAAATAAGGGTAAAAAGCTTCCCGTTTAAGCCGATGTCCGCTGAGGAAGCAATACTGCAAATGAATCTTCTCGGTCATAGCTTCTTTGCCTTCACAGATGCGAAAACAGCCGAGGTCTCAGTCGTCTATAAGAGAAAGGACGGCAACTACGGCCTTATAATGAATGAACACTAAAAAAGAGCGGGACACTTAGCGTGTTATCCTTAACGGACAATCACGCTAAGTGTCCCGCTCTTTTCAGCCTTTCTTGGCTCTTTTTGTGATTTTTTTCTTTGCTGCCGTCATAACGGCACTCTTTTTTCTTTGCTTTATTTTCGAAAGCACCTTCAGTATCGCGCTTGATTTAGCCTCGGTCTTTGACTCGCCCTCGCCCGTCTCGCATAAGCCGTCAAACGAACATTCCACGCAATAGATGCGCCTTTGCTCACTTGAGCTTTCGCTCTCGCCCTTGTCCTTATACGTCGGGCCCGCCTTCCTTTGCGATGCCGCGTATTCCTTGAGCTTTGCCGCGGGGCTCGGCTCGTTTTCCTTGCTCGCACCCTTGTCCTTGGCGTACTCCTCGCACAGACGTAGCAGCGCCGCGCGCGCAGCCTCAGTATCCGCCGCTTTCTGGTTCTTTCCCTCGCCAACACCGTAAATAACCGTGCCTATAAGCACGGCGCGCCTGTAGACCTTTTTGTGGTCAGGGCCTGACTCGCAGAGAGTTTTGTATACGGGCGCTTCGCGCCTGTGGAGCCTGTCCGCACACCACTCCTGAAGCGCGTTTTTGTAGCTTTGCATAGGGGGCGTGTCACTTTTTTGGTACTCCTTGAGGTTAAGAAGCTTGTCTACAACCGCCATAACCCGTCCCACGCTGTAGCCCGAGTCGAGGTATATCGCGCCGATAATGCTCTCAAATAAATCCTCTTTTACGCTTGGCTCGTTTTTAATGCCGAGCTTTAAGTCGCCCTCGCCCATGAGCAGGTATTTTTCGAGTCCCAATTCCTCCGTTGCACAGGAGAGGTTTTTCTTGTCGCTCAGCTTTGATTTTATATTGGAAAAATCACCCTCAGTCCACTCCGTACGCAGTCCGTTCTCATATCTTTGGCTCTTGCTTTTGGTAAGCAGGGTGACTATGGAAAGGGAAAGCACGCTGTCTCCGATAAATTCAAGAACCTCGTTTGACTGGTAATGGGTGCTGCGAGTGTTATTTTCGTTTGAGTAGCTCGTCCTCGTAAATGCCTGCTTAAGCAGGGATTTATCCTTGAACGTATATCCTATTTTCTTTTCAATTTCCGATACGGATTTTTCAAAACTCATGCGTTTTCTCTTTTCTGAATTTGTAAAATCAATTTTAACACACTTAAACAAAATTGTCAAGGTATTGACTTTGCACCTAAAAGATGTTAATATATTTCTAAGCGCACCCGTTTTTTTCGGGCGCGTATTACAGAACGTAAAGGCTTTCGCGTTTAAAGAGAGGTTTTTATGCAGAATCGAAATTTCTTTTCAATGATAGAGTCCTATATTGATATGCTGATAAATCTCGTCGCCCTCGCAGTATCCTACGTATTCGTGCTGTTTTTCGATGCGTACACGGGCACGATGATTCCTATCGAGCACCCCATAACGCTCGCACTCGGGTTTGCAAACCTGCTTGCGCTATCCTTCACCTACCATCTTCTCGGCGTCTACAGGTCAACGAGATATACTAAGCAGTTCCGCTCAATTCCGGAAATACTGAGAGTCAACTTCGTCTATTTCGGAACTATGATGCTCATAACCGTATTCAGCACCAGAGAGATGTATATCCATTTCGTAATGCTCTGGTATCTTTTCTGGTTTTTCACCAGCACCGCGTTTGTCACCTTCAAGCGCCACATCATAAAGACCGTCCTGCGCGCAATGCGTAAAAGTCAGTTCCACCTGCGTAAGGTAATTATCGTCGGAGATAACGTCGGGGCTGCAAGGGAATACATCCGCACCGCTACCAAAAACGGGCACGACGGTATGATGGTAATAGGCTGCGTCGGCAGAAAAATGGACGAAAGCGAGCTTGGAGTAGAAAAGCTCGGCGACTTTGAGGACCTTTCCGAGGTTCTTGATAAGCACAAGCCAACCGAGGTCGTTTTCGCAATAGACGCCTACGACAAGCCCCACCTCATCAAGCTTGTCAATATGTGCGACGACCGTTGCATAAAGGTCTATTTCCTGCCAGTAATCTACGGCTTCTTCAAAACCCCGAATCAGATAGAAAAGCTCGGCTCTCTTCCGCTTATCAACATACATTCGACCCCGCTTGATAACACCGCAAACGCTATGCTTAAGCGACTTGTGGATATAGTCGGCTCAGCGCTTCTCATCGCTATTACGGCGCCCGTTATGCTCGTTACCGCAATAGGCGTGCGCATCTCCTCGCGCGGTCCTATTTTCTTTAAGCAAAAGCGCGTCGGAAAGATGGGCAAGGTGTTCACTATGTATAAATTCCGTTCAATGCGCGTCAACAGCGAGAACAGCTCGCGCTGGACAACCGACGAGGACGAGCGTAAGACGAGATTCGGTACCTTCATTCGCAGAACCTCAATTGACGAGCTCCCCCAGCTCTTTAACGTTCTTTTCGGTTCTATGTCTTTAGTGGGACCCCGTCCCGAAATTCCCGTATTCGTCGAGCATTTCAAGGAAATAATCCCCCTTTATATGGTCAAGCACTACGTAAAGCCGGGCATCACGGGCCTTGCCCAAATCAAGGGCTTAAGAGGCGACACGTCCGTTCTGGACCGCATCCACGAGGATATAGACTATATCGAAAACTGGTCGCTCCTTCTCGATTTTCAGATTCTTTTTATGACACCGCTCAAGGCAATAAACAAGAACGAAAGATACGTCGGCGAGGGTACTGATGATAGCGAGGATAAAGGCGAAAATGAGTAAAATTCTTTACACGGCCTCCACCATCTCGCATATAAATAACTTTCACAGGCCTTATATCGACGCTCTTCGGAGCGAGGGTCATACCGTGCTCGTAATGGCAAACGGCGAGGGGGCGGATTTTAATATCCCGTTTGAGAAAAAAATCCTCTCGTCAAAAAACAAGCTCTGCCGTAAGCACATCAGAGCCATACTGCTAAAAGAGGATTTTGACGCGATAATCCTCAATACCACTCTTGCCGCCTTCCATATAAGGCTCGCAATTCCGAAAAAAAGCAGGGCAAGGGTCGTAAACGTCGTACACGGTTATCTCTTTTCCCGCCACACGTCCCTCTTGAAAAGAAAAATATTTCTCCTGTGCGAGCGGCTGCTCGCTAAAAAAACCGACTCCGTTATCGTAATGAACGGCGAGGATTTTGACGTAGCCTTGAAAAATAAGCTCTCGCTCGGCAAGGTTTATATGAGCCGCGGTATGGGCGCCCCGAGAAGACCCGCATTGCCCGAAAGTGTGAAGGCAGAGAGAGAGAGAGGCGGCTCCGAGTACGTCATCAGCTTCGTTGGTGAGCTTTCACAAAGAAAAAATCAGGCGTTTTTGATTTCGTCCCTTCCGCATATTCGCAATATCGCAGGTGACGTCTCTCTCTGGCTTATCGGCGACGGCGGCGAAAGGGAAAATTTAGAGCGCCTTGCATTAAGTCTCGGCGTCGCTGAAAAGGTGCGCTTTTTCGGCAGAGTCCCCAACCCGTGTGACTTTATTGCGGCATCTGACCTCTACGTCAGCGCTTCCGTTATAGAGGGAATGCCCTTTAATATCCTTGAGGCTCTCTCTGTCGGCGCATCGCTCGTTATCAGTAACGTTAAGGGTCACCGCGACGTCGTTACAAGCGGTGAAAACGGTATACTCTACACCTTTGGCGACCGCGAGGAATTTGTAAAATCAGTCTGCTCCTGCCTTTTGGGCAAAACCGTATTAGACGCGGAAAAAATCAGCTCCGCATACGAAAAATACAGCTTTGACAGCGTCTTTAGCGAAACGCTGAATCTCATCAAGGAGAGTATAGGTATATGAGCGAAACCCTTAAGAACAAGCTCCGTGCGTTTTACGACGGCAGAATTTATCCGCTTCTCATAGCCGTTCTCGTGGTTTTCGGCGCGACGACGGGCTTTGAGGTAATCACAATGCTTTTGCATACCGCCATACTTTACGGCGCGTTTTTGCTTTCGGACAGCATTAAGCCACTTTTGATTTCGATTTTGACCTTCATTTATCAGATATCGCTCGTTCACGCACCCCAGTACCCGACGAGGAGCGATTATTATACCACCTCGTGGCGCATATGGGCGTTCGGCATTATGATAGCCGCCCTGATTGTCGGCTTCGTAATATTTTGCGCGAGAAACAAAGTCTTCACAAGGCGCAGTCTTGCCTCAACGCCGCTCTTGGTGCCTACCTTCATTCTGTCGCTCGGTCTTCTCGCAAACGGACTTTTCTCGGGCGAGTGGGTCGTAAGCAATCTCGTTTTTGCTCTTGCGAATACAGCGGTCTATCTCGGTGTCTACCTCTTAGTGTATAACGGCTTTTCCGAAAAGGACAGCTCGCGTGAGCTTGCAAGCCATTTTTCCTATATAGCAATGCTTGCGGCGCTGATTATCAGCTCCGAGCTCGTTCATCTTTTTCTGACGAACGAGAACGTTATCAAGGACGGCACGATAGTTAAGGACCAGATGGCGCTCGGCTGGGGCATCTGGAACCTTATCGCCGTCTCTCTTTCCATTCTCATTCCCTTGATTTTTTATGGAATCTACACCAACAAATACCCTTGGCTTTATTTCGCCGCGGCAACGCTTTCTTACGTTATGTCCGTGCTTACGATGTCTCGCAACGCGCTCGTATTTTCAACTCTCATCTACTGCGCCTGCGTGCTCATCAGCTGCTTTGTCGGCAAATACAAAAAGCATTTCAGAATAATAACACTCGTCGGTATAGCGCTTATAGCGCTTATGGCGTTTTTGCTTTGGGATAAGATTTATACGGTGCTCGGTGACTATTTCGAGCGCGGCTTTTCCGATAACGGCAGATTTGATTTGTGGAGAGGCTCGTTCGAGTCCTTCCTGGAGGCTCCGATATTCGGCTCGGGCTTCTACGGTCTTAATATCGACTATATCCAATTTGGATTCTTACCTAAAATGGCGCACCAGACCGTGTTTCAGCTTCTAGGAAGTCGGAGGCCAAGCGGTCTTAGGAAGACAACCTTCCTGGTCAACTCCTTGGCTCACAGAACGACATGGCTACGATCCGACTTCCGATATTCGGCTCGGGCTTCTACGGTCTTAATATCGACTATATCCAATTTGGATTCTTACCTAAAATGGCGCACCAGACCGTGTTTCAGCTTCTAGG
>JAZRNI010000133.1:0-3472 GCA_045648105.1 Eubacteriales bacterium
GACGGAGTGAGGTACATTGTAAAAATGATTTCTCACCCGTTTTGTTTTCGTTTACGCCTAAATACGGAGCCTTATCATTTAAGTATGAACCAGAGGAATATATAAAGTATAACGAGAAGCGGAGTGGACAAAACGAAAACCAAAAGACCCGTGGTGATTTTATCGATTATTGCCGCTCTTTTTTTCTTTTTTTCAAGCTCTTCGTCAGTGAGTAAAGTATCTTCTGCCATTTTTCTGCCTTTCTTGCCCGAGGGCAATTTACCTTTCCTAGTCTCTTTTTGTAATTGTATCATAAAATTTCAACTAAGTCAATAGTATCAGGAAAAAAGTGTTGAAAACTATATAAAAATAGTGTAAAATATCTTATGAGGTGAGATTTATGCATATAGAAACGGAACGCAAATTCATAATTGAAATGCCCGAAATCAGCCAAATGGAGAAATGCGAAAATTACACAGTCAGTAATATCGAGCAAATTTATCTTTACTGTCAGCAGGGCACGCACCGTATAAGAAAGCGCGTGTATAGCGATAAAACTGTATACACCGAGACTAAAAAGAGGCGTGTAAGCGATAAGAGCGCCATCGAGGACGAATCCGAAATCCTTTGCGAAAAATATAATAATTTAAAGAAAAATCAAGAAAACGGTACCGTAATTTTGGAAAAAACACGGCATAGCTTTCTCTTTTGCGGCTTCACGCTTGAAATTGACGTTTATCCGCAGTGGAAGCGCAGCGCTATAATGGAGGTTGAGCTCGAAAGCGAAAGCGCAGAGCCATCTTTCCCAAGCTTTATAAGAATAATAAAAGAAGTAACGGGCAAAAAGGAGTATTCCAACGCATCGATGTCACACTCGTTTCCGCCCGAAATCTGATTATTTGTGATATTTTTTTCCGTTGATTATGGTAAAGCTGCGGTATAAAACCTCTGAGAGAATAACGCGCATAAGCTGGTGGGGGAAGGTAAGCGCAGATACTGAAAGCCGATAGTCCGCGCGTGACTTCACCTCAGGCGCAAGCCCGTGCGATGAGCCGATAATAAACGCAATCTTACCGCTTTTGTCAAGCGCGCCCGATATCTCCTTCGCAAGCGAGACGGAGTCGTAGGACTTGCCCTCGACGCACATCGCAAATACACGGGCATCTCTCGGTAAAAGAGACAAAATTTTCTCGCCCTCAGCCTTCAGCGCCCCTCTTATCTCGCCCTCGTCGTCCTCATTCCTAATAGGCTCTTCTTTTATATTGATTTCATCGACTCTTGCGTATTGCGAGAGTCTTTTTTTGTACTCGGCATAGGCGTCCTTCAGGTATTCCTCCTTCAGGTTGCCAACCGTTATAAGACTTATCTTTGACATTTCTTTATCCTCGCAAGACTCTCATATCCCGAAATAAGCGCTTCAACAAGTCTGTCAAGCTCCCATTTCTCATTCCTGTACGACAGGCTTATTCTTAATGAGCAGTCCGCCATCTCGGCGCTGTGGCCAAAGGCGATAAGCGCCCCCGAGCCGTGCTTTTTATTTGATGAGCAGGCAGAGCCGCTCGACACGTATATCCCCCTCGACGAGAGAAAATGCAGCATGGTCTCGCTCTTGATATTCGGTACAGTTATATTGAGTATATGCGGTGCACAGCGCTCAGGCAGAGTTATATAAATATCCGCAAGGCTCAAACATTCGCTAATCCTTTTGATTAAATACTCGCGTAGGTTGCGCATTTTTTCCGTTCTTTGCGCGCGCTCTTCAAAGCCGATTTTTGCCGCCGCGGCAAACGCCGCAATACCCGCCACGTTCTCCGTGCCGGAGCGCAGTCCGCCCTCCTGTCCACCGCCTAAAACGATGGGCGCAAGACCGCGGCTCTTTATAATCTTTTTGTCAATAACAAGCGCGCCAACACCCTTTGGCCCCTCGATTTTATGCGAGGAAAGCGTCAGCATGTCCGCACCCGTGTTAAGCTTTGTAAATGGAAGCTTAAGATAACTCTGCGTGCAATCGACGTGAATGGCCGCCTCGGGGCATCTTGCCTTGATAAGGGCGGCGGCGCTCTTAATGTCATAAAGCGCGCCCGTCTCGTTGTTTACCATCATCATACTTACGAGCACTACGTTTTTCGTAAGCTCCTTTTCAAGGGCCTGCATATCAAGCCTTCCGCCTCGCGTGGGTATATACGCTACCTCAAAGCCAAGCTCGGATAGCTTCTCAAGCGGCTCACTTACCGATGCGTGCTCTCCAAGCGTGCTTATAATCTTGCCCCATCCGCGGTAGCGCTCCTTTGAAAGGGCACGCCCGAAAATCGCAAGATTGTTAGCTTCGCTTCCCGATGCACAAAATACTATCTCACAGTCCTTTGCCGAAAGGGTGCTGAGTATAGTCTCGCGCGCTTTTTTAATCTCACTCTCCGCTAAAAAGCCAAGTCCGTGAAGAGAGGAGGGATTTGCAAAGCAATCGCGGGAAACGGTATTGTATGTCGAAAGTGCCTCATCGCACATTCTCGTCGTAGCGCTGTTGTCAAGATAAATTATATCACTCATTTAAGAATAACCTTTTTGCAAGTCTCGTTGATTTTTTCAATATGCGTCCCGTAATTTTCCTCAGCTGCCGTGTAGGTGAAAACGTAGCCGTTCATACCGCGCACGCTCAAAATCTGATATACGTGGAACACTTTTCCGTTGTAAGTAAACGTGTACTCGTAGGAAAACTTGTTTTGCGCGTTTCCGAATACACACTCGCTGTTCTCGGAAATTACCGTAAGGTCACTCACGATTGCAGAAAGCTCCTCTTGCCTGCGCTTCCAGTACTCGTTCACAACGACACCCGCCGCCGTAACCTTGGTCATCGTTATATTGCTTCCGTCCCCGTGCGTCGCGCTCACTATCGCGCTGCTGTAATCAAGCTTAAAATCAGGGCTTACGAACAGGTCAAAGCTTGCGCGCGAGCTGTCAGAATAAAGAAGATATCCGTCGCTGTCGCTCTCGTAATTTGCGCTCTCCCCCACGCCCTCTTTAATCTCGGTAAATATAAACTGCTCAATACAGGCTTGCGCCTTGCTTAAATGGAAGGAGTAGTAGGTCTCGCCCTCGCTGCGCTCCTCGTCCATTGAGGTATAGGTGAAAATATAATAGCGCGAGTTTGCCTTTAACAGTATCTGCATCGTAATAAATTTATGTCCGCCGTACTCGTGGCTGAACACGTATTTTACCGCCCTGTCAGCGCCGTGCTCCGCCTTGCCGAAAACCGTCTCCTCTCCGTCAACCGTAACGGTCGGAGGGGTAGGGAACTCAGAAAGCTCCGTGTGAAAATAGCTTTCGAAAAAGTAAGTGTCAAGCGGTATTAGCGAGGAGTCGGGCGCGGAGCTTTCGGGATGCACCTCGGCAAAGCTCACAGAGCTTACGTCAATGCGTGATGCGTATGCCGAGCGTACCTCGCCCACGTTTGACAAAATCCAGCCCTCGGGAACGAAAAAGCTGTAGCCGACAC
>JAZRNI010000134.1:0-6151 GCA_045648105.1 Eubacteriales bacterium
GTCGGCTCGGGCTTTGACCTGCCTGACAAGAGATGCCCCGTTTGCGGAGAGCTTCTCTATCAGGACGGACACGATATCCCATTTGAGACCTTCCTTGGCTTTAAGGGTGATAAATCACCCGATATAGACCTTAACTTCTCGGGCGACGTACAGGGCAAGGTGCATAAATACACCGAGGACCTGTTCGGTGAGGGGCAGGTGTTCCGCGCGGGTACTACGGGCACTCTCGCGTCAAAGACTGCTTGGGGCTACATAAGCAAGTATCTAGAGGAGCGCAAAATAAAGATTCCCAAGGCGGCTCTGTCGCATATGGCAACGCGCCTTGTCGGCATTAAACGCACCACGGGTCAGCACCCCGGCGGTATTATAGTTATCCCCAAGGGCTATGACGTGTACGATTTCACGCCTATTCAGCACCCTGCTGACGACCCTCATTCCGATATAATAACGACGCACTTCCAGTTCACCTATCTTCACGATACTATCCTTAAGCTTGACGAGCTTGGACACGATATTCCGACCAAGTATAAGATGCTGGAACGCTACACGGGTACCAGCGTGCTTGACGTAAAGATGAACGACCGCTCGGTCTACGAGCTCTTTGAGTCGACCGCGCCCTTGAAAATTCAACCCTCGCAAATCGGCGGCTGTCAGCTTGGCACCTACGGTATACCTGAAATGGGCACGCGCTTTATTCAACAGGTATTGCTTGACGCACAGCCCAAGACCTTCTCCGACCTTTTGCAGATTTCGGGTCTGACACACGGCACGGACGTATGGCTCGGCAACGCGCAGGACCTCATAAAGGCGGGTACGTGTACGATTTCCGAGGTTGTTGGAACCCGTGACGGAATTATGACCTACCTTATGCAAAAGGGCATCAACGACTCTATAGCCTTTGATATTATGGAAAAGGTGCGTAAGGGCAAGGGGGTCAGTACAGATTACGAAAAGGAGATGCTATCGCACGGTGTTCCGCAATGGTACGTCGACTCCTGCAGAAAAATCAAGTATATGTTCCCGAAGGCTCACGCCGCCGCCTACGATATGTCGGCAATACGCCTTGGCTGGTACAAGATTTACTACCCAATGGAGTTCTACGCGGCGTTTCTGACCGTTGCTCCGGGCGGCTTTGATGCGGAAATCGTCGGCCGCGGCTATCAGGGTGTATCCGACGCAATACGGGAAATAGAGGAAAAGGGCAACGAGGCAACGCAAAAGGAAAACGAAACCTGCCAGACCCTCTACCTTGTAAGAGAGGCAATGGCAAGGGGTATAAGGTTCCTCAACGTCGACCTCAAAAAGTCGGACGCGACAGCCTTTCTTCCCGAGAACGGCGCTATAAGAATGCCGTTTAACTCTCTTGTCGGTCTTGGCGACACCGCCGCCGAAAAAATCATCGAAACGAGAGATAAGTACGAAATTTATTCTATCGAGGATTTAAGACAAAGAGCAGGCGTTTCAAAGACGGTCATTGAGGTCTTAAGGCGCAACCGCGTACTTGAGGGGCTGTCGGAAGAAAACCAGTTCACACTGTTCTAAGCTTGAATGTCACCGTTGCCGTGCAACGGTGACAGAAAAAGAGCAAATATACAAGATTTTTTCGTCTTGCGTATTTGCTCTTTCTCCTTATAATACGTGCTTGGGCTTTTCCCACTCTAAAGCGCTATTTGCCTTTCGGAGAGCCCCTAATCATATCAGCAATAGCGCGACCAAGATAATAATAGACTCAAAATCCTTAGATTTTGAGAAGAGTAGAAAGGCGATTATACCAAGTATAATTATTTCCTCGGTGCCAAGCTTCAGCCTGCCCGAAAACAGCTCTCCGATTTTCGGAAAGAATGAATTTAGTTGCATTTTTTCGACCCATGACGGTACAAATTCTTTGTTTTCTACAATTTTCGGCTCCTCGGCGAGCGTCGGAGCTTCCTCGTTTTCGCTTTTGGTAAAGGCAGTTCCGCCGTAATTTTTCGGGATTGCCGTTTGTTCGTCCTGCTCCTTGTAATCGCGGGTATACATCAGTGCTTCCTCGCGATTTCTAGGATATCGCTTATATTCATCATACTGTCAATAGCGCGTGCGCGCTCCTCGGAAAGATATGGCTTTAAGGCGTAGAGCAGCTTTTTGCGCCTTGACCTGCCGTCATCCTCGCTTTTGTATGTAACGGCGGGGACGGTATCCCCGAGCGCTTTTGTATCTTGAATTTCGGCATTTTCCGCGTTTTCCCCGTCCTTTTTATCTGCAAGAGTCTTGATTTGATCTATCAGCTGAGGATTTTCCATTATCAGCGATACTATTTTTGAAATATCGTTATCCACGTGAGCTACCCCCGTTTTTGTAGCTGTTTATAATCCGTCTTGCCTCTGCGTAGCTCATTTTCGCGTCTCCGTTCAGCACCTGCCGAACGCGCTTTAAGTCCTCCGGCCGCGGCGTGACGTCGGGCAGGGTATAGCCGTGGCTTGACGCGATTTTTCTTATTGCCTGCCACAGCTGCGCGTCGTCAAGCCCCGAAAGCTGCTTCATCATATCTTGACTGAATTTCATATTTTCACCTCACGCTTCTTTTTTACTATCTTACACAAACGAAAACAAAAACGTTACACAGAGATCGTTTTTAATGTCAAGCGCCGTCGCAAGCACCGCATCCAGAATCTCTATACGCGAAAAATCTTGGGATTATACATTTACCTATAACGCGCAAGGTCAGAGAACGCAAAAGACATATACGTATTTTCCCGGCACCCTACAGCAAATGGATTATTTGGCAAGACGTACCACAAGCTACCAATACGATATGCAAGGCAGATTACTTAGCGATACTCGCGTATTGAAGTATAGCGACGGCACAACCGTTAACAAGCAGTTTGTCTTCCTATACGAAGAATCCGAGATAGTGGGAGCAATCTTTACAAACTCGAGCGGTACAGGAACGTACTATTATGATAAAAATCCTCGCGGAGACGTTATAGGAATTCTTGACAACTCGGGTGACACTGTGGTAAAATGCACACAAAGCTACACAAACAAAAAAACGACTTGAAAATCTTTTTATTATGTGTTATAATATACGCAGAAAATCCTTGCAAAGCAAGTCTTTTGGCACTGCGTGCCTGATGCTTCGCATCCTGCGCGCCTTGAATCAGGTCGTAAAAATGCCCTTGCAAGCAAGCGCTTTTATTTATGACGTAATTATTTTTATGAAAGGAGAGTGACTTATGAAGGATGTGCGTGAAATTATAGCAAAAAATATCGCGGAGCTTCGATGCGACAACGGTCTTACGCAAGCAAGGCTTGCCGAGGCGCTGAATTATTCGGATAAAGCTGTCTCCAAATGGGAGCGCGCAGAATCTATGCCCGATATTACCGTATTAAAGATGCTTGCCGACTATTTCGGCGTTACGGTTGACTATATGATAAGCGAGGTTCACTCCGCTGACCAGATAAAAAACAAAAACGCATCAGTCGCGCGCAGGCGCAACAGACTGCTTATATCCCTTCTTGCGGGCTCGCTCGTGTGGTTTATCGCTACATTTGTCTTTGCGGTGCTTATCATAACCGTAAAAACGCCCTCCATTCCCCCTTGGATAGTTTACATATACGCAATTCCCATAACGGCTGTTGTTCTCTTGGTTTTCAACTCGATATGGGGCAGACGCAGACTCAACTTTTTAATAATAACCGTTATGATATGGACGTCGCTTCTCTCGGTATTTTTGACTTTTCTTACAGTCGAGCCGTATCATAATCTCTGGCCTGTATTCATTATCGGAGTGCCGGCACAGTTTATATTGATTTTATGGGCGGGACTAGTGTTCCGCAAAAGGCCGACTCTTGAATAAACAGAGCCATTAAGAAAGGGGGTGGGATTTATGCCGCCCAGAAACAAGCCAATGAGCGACGGTATCAAAAAGCCCGAGAAATTGCGGGAAATACCCAGCTATCTTTTAAAGCGGGTCAAGGGCTTTGCCTCTAGACTCTTTTACATAATCTCGCTCGTGTTCGAAAGCTCGCCTGCCGTGCTGTTCCTTATGGCGTTTTTCTGCGTTTTCGACGGATTTTTACCCGTTGTCGGCGCGTATATCTCAAAATACCTGCTTGACGGCATCGCCCTTCTTATCGGTACAGGCGCTGATAATGCCACCTTTCAGCAGATATTTGAGACCTTAAGACCTGTTCTATGGCTTTTAGTACTGCAATTTATCTATTTGATAGTCAAAAAGATTTCCGAGCGCATAAATGCGTCTGTTGTCACCGTCGCAAGCGAGCTCGTCGTTAATCACATTAAGCTCAAAATTGCAAACAAGGCAAAGGACGTGGATATTTCCTCGTTTGACCGCGTTGAGTTCTACGAAAAGCTTGAGAACGCTAACCGCGAGGCGGGTATGAGACCCATCGGCATACTTTCGGCTACCTTTAACGTAATAAGCGCCGTAATAAGCGCGGTTTCGTTTATAGTGGTGCTTTCCACGCTGAGTCCCTTAGCCCCGATAATAATTATGGTGCTTGCAATGCCGAGCGCGTTTGTCAACTATCATTTCCGCCGTAAAAACTTCTTCTATATGCGCGCAAGGAGCAAGGAGCGCAGGCAGATGAACTATTTTTCGGGCCTTATGGTCGATAAGGACAAGGTAAAGGAAATACGCATTTTAGGTCTTGGCGACACTATTATAGGCAAATATAAGCAGGCGTTCTCGGAGTATTACCGCGGACTTAAAAAAATAATTTTAAGGGAGGGCGCGCTGCGCGTTGCCGTAAGTATTCTTTCGACTCTCGCATCCTGCGCGGTGTTCGCTTACGTCGCGTACGACGTAGTATTCAATAACGGACTTATCGGTGACTACTCGCTCTATACGGGCGCTCTCACCTCGCTTAACGGCTACGTAACTACGATAGTTGCCGCTACGGGCACGATATACGAGGGCACGCTTTTCATAGACAATATGATGAGCTATATGAAGGAAGAAAAAAGGATAGTTGCAACGGCAAATCCCCCCGCAAGCGTTACACGGGGTGCCCCTCACACCTTGGAGCTCAGGAACGTATCCTTCTCATATCCGGGCACGGAGACTAAGGTGCTTGAGAACGTATCGTTCAGCGTAAGCTCAGGCGACAGCGTGGTGCTTGTCGGTCTTAACGGAGCAGGAAAAACCACTCTTATAAAGCTTATAACCCGTCTTTACGACGTTACCGAGGGTGAAATACTCCTCGACGGCAGAAATATCAAGGAATACGACCCTGAGTCCTACTACGATATGTTCGGAATAATCTTCCAGGACTTCGGCAGATACGCGGTAAGCGCTGCGGAAAATATAGAGTTTGGCGACGTTAAAGCCGTCCACGAAAGAGACAGGCTCATTGACTCTGCCCGCGCCGCGGATGCCGACGGCTTCTTAAGCGAGCTTAACCGAGGCTATGATACGTCGCTTACCAGAATGTTTGAGGAGGACGGTGCGGAGCTTTCGGGCGGACAATGGCAAAAGCTGTCCGTCGCACGCGCGTTCTATAAGAGCTCGGATATTCTCATTATGGACGAGCCTACCGCTGCTCTTGACGCGCTTGCGGAGCAGGCTATTTTCGAGCAGTTCACGCGCCTTTCCGAGGGAAAAATCAGCATTTTCGTCTCTCACAGGCTCTCAAGTGCCACAAGCGCCGACAAAATCGTCGTACTGTCAAACGGCGCGGTCAGCGAAATGGGCAGCCACAGTGAGCTTATGCAAAAGCGCGGAGATTATTATCTTCTGTTCAGCACGCAGGCAAGGCGCTATACCGGCGTTGACCTGTAGAGGGCAAAATTCCGCTTGACGAAAACCTTAGCTGCAGCAAATAAAACAGATAAAAGCGTTATGCACCGAGCCTGAGATATGCTCGCATCGGCATAGCGCTTTTTTGTTAACAAAAAATTAACACTATTATCTCTTGCAAAATATACAAAAATGGTATACAATAAATCGAAACGAATAAACCTAAGTAAAAAGAGGTAAAGCGAATGTCAAAATTTGTATATGCCGACAATGCGGCGACAACACCGGTCAGCCGTGAGGTTATAGAAGCGATGAGCCCGATTTTCGCGGAGCATTGGGGCAATCCGTCAAGTCTGCATCAAAAGGGCAGGGAAGCAAAGGAGCTGCTTGACGGCGCGCGCGAGCGAATA
>JAZRNI010000135.1:0-1802 GCA_045648105.1 Eubacteriales bacterium
TCTTTCAAAGTGTTATTAACGAGATTTTTCGCACTTATAGTGCTAGAAATTTCATATTGTTCAATTTTCAATGAGCAAGTGCCTCTCTACAGCTTTCCGCAGAGCGCTTGTATATTATAACTCAATTATTGCGGTTTGTCAATAGATTTTTCGATTTTTTTTTGTAAAAAATTTAATTTTGTTCATTTTGCCCTGCATAATATGGTGTTTTTATATTTATATTGTCAAAAGAGACATAAAATATCCCTGTTAAGGTAATAATCACAGCATAGGAGAACAAAATGGCAGCGATATTTATAAGAACGATAATCATATACCTTCTACTGATATTTTCTATGAAGATTATGGGCAAGCGTGAGATAGGCGAGCTTGAAATAAACGAGCTAGTCTCTACTCTTTTGGTGTCCGAAATCGCAGCAATGCCAATCACAGAGCCCGACATACCGCTTTTAAACGCGATTATACCGATTTTATTTATCGTTTCAAGCGAAATTCTCATAGCTTATCTGAAAAATAAATCGGCAAAGGTTAAGAAAATTATAGAGGGCGAGCCCGTATATCTTATAAAAAACGGCAAGCTCAACAGCTGTGCGCTTCAGAAAAACCGAATTTCTCTTAACGAATTGCTCTGCGAAATGCGAATGCAGTCGATTTTCAATATACACGACGTCCAATACGCCATATTGGAGCAAAACGGCAACATCTCGTTTTTGGCACCTCAGAACTCAAATAACATGGCGCACTACGTTGTAATTGACGGCAGTGTTGACAAGGAGCTGCTACGCACGCTGGGCCTTAACGAGAGCTGGCTGCTTGGCGCGCTTAAAAAAAGAAAAACCAAGCTCGAGGACGTATTTCTCTTGAGCGTTGATGACAAGAAAGATATTAATATAATAATAAAGGAAGAAAAATGAAGGGACTGATTTTTGCGTTGACGGTGCTTTTTCTCGTCCTCGCCCTTACAGTGACGAACTCGCTGATTCTGCGTTCAATGATTGATGACACTATAGACAGCGTTGAAAAAATAGAAATAGATAATGCCGAGACAGCAAAAAAAAGCTTTGAGAAATGCTATGAGCATTTCGAGCGCCGTGAAAGGTTCATAAGCTTAACGGTAAGCCATAGCGACCTTACTGATATTGACGAGTGCTTCTCGGAAATCATAGGCGCAGGCAATGCCTTTGACATTGACAATATGATAAGAACGAAAAACCGTCTTATCAACTCACTTGAGCATTTAAGACGGCTTTCCGGTTTAAATATTGACAGTATTCTGTTTACCTGTAAACGCCCATATCCTTGCTATACGCAGTCACTCTCATAATGGTATAGTGCTCGTCAAGCGGATTTTCACCATTGAAAAGAGCGCACCCCATATCAAGGCATTTTATAAGAAGCTCGGGGTTTAAAAGTGCAGATGAATCCGCAGAAAGGGTCGCGTTTATATTTATAAGATTATCTTCAAAGACGGCGCTGAAGTATTTAATCATCGGCTTGATGTCAATCTCTGCCTCGCCCTTTTTCGTCTTTTTTAAAACCGAGACGGCATCACGGCTTATAAGCTCGTTACATTTTTTGGCAAGCTCTGCACTTGCATTGTCCGTTTTTACTGTGATTTTATAAGAATACCAAGCGATGTCGGATAGCTTCGTTTCGGGATAGTACGCATCAAGCACGCGCAGCTCCTCGGTAACGTTGCGGTTAAAAAGAGCTACGAGCCCTTCAGTATCCACCTTATCGATAAGGCGCACGTCCATAAACTCGCAAAGGCTCTCCGCGCCTAAGTCGGATCGTAGCCATGT
>JAZRNI010000136.1:0-10756 GCA_045648105.1 Eubacteriales bacterium
AGACCGCTTGGCCTCCGACTTGCTGAGGTGTGGCGCGACGTAAGGCTCGAGGCGGTATATTCGCTTTTACCCCCAAGCTTTTCTGTAAATTCGCTCTCCTTCGCCTATGACGGCAAGGTAAGAGAGCTTGCCTTTACGCACGTATCTCATCCTCTTCTGCAGCAGGGCGCGCTTGATTATCTATGGTACAAGGACGGCGAGGTGTTTTCATCGCTTTCCTCACTTCCCATAAAGAACGTATCTGACAGCGGCGTATACAGCTGCAAATTAAGCTTTATACACAACGGAAAAAGTGTAAGCGTTACAACTCCAAATATAAAGGTCACCGTTGAAAAGGGCACTGTAGAGCTTTCCTCTATATCCGCTCGCCAATACACGGGCGAACGCCTCTTTCCCCTTGAAGGGGATACAGAGCTGTATACGGTCGAATGTGCGGGCGGTGTGAACGTGGGACTTTACGAGGTAAGAATAGCTCTTAAGGATGAGGAAAACTATAGCTTTTTCCATACGGACGAGAGCGTTATATTTTTGGATTTTGAAATTTTACCTGCCGCAAATAAATGGACGCAAGATTTGAAAATTGAAAACGTTTACAAGGGCGCTCCCTTAGCGCCAAGCGCCGTATCTCAGTTTGGTGACGTCGAATTTCTTTACAGCGACTCTCCCGACGGCAAATATACACCAAAAGCACCCGATTTGCCGGGAAAATATTACGTTGTTGCAAGTGTCAGCGCAAATGAAAATTATTCGTCGCTCGTAAGCGAGCCTATGGAATTTGAAATATACGAGGAACGGGTAATAAGTATTGCAGTAAATACAGCCCCTCTTAAAACCGATTACGTAGCGTTTGAAACGTTTTCGGGTGAAAGCCTCAGCCTTTTAGTAATTTACGATAGCGGTAGAAAGGAAATCATAAACGGCAGTGAAGTTAGTGTTCTGTATAACGATGGAGATTCATTTAAATACGGAGATACAGGACTCACTCTTTGCTATATGGGATGCAGTACTCTGCTCGGCGTTAACGTCGAAAAGGCGGAGTACAGCTTTGATAATTTTTCCTTTATAAATTTTGATTCCGTCTACTCCGGCGAGAAGCAGAGCATATTTTACGAAGGTGCCTTACCCGTAGGTCTTGACGGGTCATCACCCACGGTCAATATTATCGGCGGCGGTATTAACGTAGGAAGCTATACCGTAATACTGGAATTTTCCGTCGACAGCGATAACTATAAAACCCCGAATAGAATAATAGCAACGCTTACGATAAATCCAAAGGAGGTACAGCTTGAGCTAAGCGATACGGCTTTCATCTATGACGGCTCACCCAAAGCTCCCAATGCATGCTATACAGATGTTTTCGGGCGTAAAATCAAAGCAGAAATATACGGTGAGAAATCACTCGCAGGTGCTTACTCTGCGGTTGCGGTATGCAATGACCCCAATTACCGATTTTTAAACTCAAAGATTGACTTTGAAATTCTTAAGGCCGATTACGATATGAGCTCGGTAGCTTTTTCGGAAAGCGAGTTTGTCTACGATGGTACGGAAAAGTCTGTTTTCATAACGTCGGGTCTTCCGAACGGAGTTTTCGTTATCGGATACAGCGACAACACTGCAGTTGAGGCAGGCAAGTATACTGCGAGCGTCAGCTTCGGATACGACAGCCTTAATTATAATCCGCCTAGCCTCACCGAGCTCGCGTGGGAAATCAAAAGGGCGGACTATCCGCTTGAGGATAATACCTTCAGCGATACCTACGCGGTATTTGACGGCGCCTTACACTATCCAACGCTAAACTGCGAAATGCCCATAGGCGCAGACGGGAGCCGACTTGCTTATGAATTTTCTCGCGGTGTTATGAACGTAAAAGACGGACTTTGCGAGGTAAAAATCAGCTTTTACACCGACAGTAAAAACTATAACGTGCCATCGCCCATTACAAGGTACGTCAGTATTTTGCCAAAAGAGGTATCTGTAATTTGGAATAGCGCTCAGTTTGTTTACAACGGAGAAAAGCAAGCTCCAACGGCATATTGCGAGGAATGTGAAATTGACGTTTTCGGCGCTATGACGGACGCAGGAACGTATACGGCAGTTGTGCTCAGCAGGGATGCGAATTATACGGTTTTTAATTCCGAGTGTAGCTTTGTCATTGAAAAAAAGGAGAACTGCTGGCTATCAGCGCCCTCGGTAAATAACGTATATTTCGGTACACCTGTGTCTGCTTTGGCATCGGCTCTTGCGGGTGAGGTCTTATTCCGATATTACACCGACCCCGAAATGCAAAACGAGCTTAGCGTACCGCAAAGCGTCGGTGTTTACTATATGCAGGCATACACGGAGGGTGACAAAAATCATCTTTCGCTTTCCTCGTCCGCTGTAAGATTTGAGATTATGGCGGTGCTGCCTATAAGCCTATCGGTAACTCTTAGTGAAAATTGCCTCACTGCGTTTGATACCGTAAATCCTCTCTTGCTCACAGCATCGCTTTTAAATAATGACCTCTCGCTGACTCCGCTTGATACAAGCAAGCTCACCGTAAGCTATTTAAACGGTGACTCCTTGCGCTTCGGGGATGAATATATAACGGTTTCCTTCGGTGATTTTTCAGAGAGGGTCGCGGTAGACGTGAAAAAGGCAGATTACGATATGTCGGGCGTCTATTGGACTGATACGGAGTTTATCTACGACGGCGCGGTGCGACAAAGCAAGCTTTGCGCCTTGCCCGACGGTGTCTCGGTTATCGAATATATAGGCGGCTGTGGCGTTGACGCAGGCGAATATCCCGTAAGCGCGCGCTTGCTTTATGACGAGCAAAATTACAATATGCCGATATGCCCAACGTCAAGGCTTATTATCAAAAAGGCAAACGTGGATATACCGCAAATCCCTCCGCTCGTATATAACGGAGAAAGACAAATACCAAATATTAGCGAAAGCCCGCTATATACCGTAACGAGCGAAGCCGGGCGGAGTGTAGGAAAATACCTCGTCACGTTTAAGCTTAAGGATGAGCAAAATTACAGCTTTTACGGTAACACGGAGCTTATCGCGCATTACGAAATATTACCGATAGAGATAGTGATAAAAATTTCCGATATCCATACCTACTTTTTTGAAAGAAGCTTCGATTTTTCCTATGAAATTATAAGCGGAGATACGGTCAAGGGCGAGACGCTTGAAATTCTCTTTGAAATCCGCGACGGAAAAATCTTCGCAAGCAGCGGCAAGGATTGCTATACTCTTGTCTATTCACCCGCTGAAATAATAAATCACAACGCCTTCTCTAAAAACGGACAGGAGGTCTTGTTTATATGCACGCTCATCTTTTGCACCGCCGTACTGCTGCTTATAGTGCTTTACTGCTCGCGATACAGAATAAGACGGGCAGTACTGAATATGCGATATAGGCTTAAGCCTGCGGTAATTCTTCCGCAGCCTGCGCCCGATAGCGATAATAATACAGGCACAGACGGTGAAAAGCAGCACGGTGACGGTGAAATTTTATTCAGTATGAACGCAGAGCAGGCTGACGGACTTATAAGTGATAATCTTGCAAAAAGCCTTATAAACAAAGAAGATATAGTCGTTTATACAGGCGGCAATAAGCGCGGAATTATCAACGTAGACACCTTAAGCGAAAACTTCAAAAACGGAGATAGGGTCGATATAAACGACTTAAAATCCAAGAGCCTCGTTCCGTACGATACCGCATATATAAAGGTTTTAGCACGCGGTGTAATTGATAAATCCTTGCGCGTTTACGCTAACGATTTCTCGCTTTCCGCAATAAAAATGATTGCTCTTACGGGCGGTGAAGCCGTGCGTACAGTCACGAGGAGTGAAAAGAAAAATGATAAAAATACTTGAAAACAGAGCGCAAAGGTAGTATAATACCTTTGGCACAACTTTAAAATTAAAAATTGATGCCACAGCCAAACGGCTGTGGCATTTTGGTACTGATATGGAAATTATTTATAAATCCAAAAATTTTATAGTAATAAATAAGCCCTACGGCATGCCTTCTCAATCCGATTTAAGTCGGGATGAGGACGCAATGACCGCAGCCGGCAATATGCTGCGCGAAAGCGGTGAGGATGCTGCTCTTTGGCTCGTTCACCGACTCGACAGAGTAGTAGGCGGTCTTATGGTTTTCGCAAGAAATAAAAACAGTGCCGCTCTCCTTTCCTCGTTGATTTCGCAGCGCAAGCTGACCAAGGAATATATTGCCGTCGTTGAGGGTGACTGCCCCGAAAGCGGAGATATGCGCGACTACATATACAAGGACTCGTCTCTTTCCAAATCGTTTATAGCAGATAGGAAAAGACAGGGAGTCAAGGAGGCTCATCTTTCTTATACGGCACTTGCGAAAACGGAAACTCCGCACGGAATTCGCTCGCTTGTAAGAGTCACGCTTCACACAGGCAGATATCATCAGATAAGAGTGCAGTTCGCATCTCGCAAAATGCCCCTCGTCGGCGACGGAAAATACGGCTCTTCTGATAAGGGCGCTCCTTTTGTGGCGCTGTTTTCTGCAAGAATTGCCTTTGATGCGGGCCGTGAGAAGGTAGATATAAAATTAAATCCGGATACAGGCGCCTATCCGTGGAGCTTATGGAGTGAAAAGCTATGACAGAAAAGCTATATTATAAAGATGCATATATAAAAGAATTTGAAGCCGAGGTTTTAGAGTGTGAAAAATGCGATAAGGGCTATGACGTCGTGCTCGATAAAACCGCCTTTTTCCCCGAGGAGGGCGGTCAGTATTCCGATACGGGTACAATCGGGCAGAGCACCGTTCTTTCAGTGTATGAAAAAAATCTGACAGTCCATCACGTCTGCTCATCTCCCTTACAAATCGGCAAGACGGTACACGCATCGCTTAATTTTGATGAAAGATTTGAGAATATGCAGTGCCATACGGCAGAGCATATTTTATCGGGCCTTTTTTATAAGCATCACGGACTTACAAACGTCGGCTTTCATCTCGGCAAGCTTGACGTCACAATGGATATAAGCGCGCCCTTGACAAGGGACGAGCTTGATAAAATAGAAAGACAAGCAAATGAAATAGTATTCAAAAACGTCAAGGTTACAGCCGTTTTTCCAAGTCCCGATGAGCTTGAAAATATGAGCTACCGCTCAAAGCTTGACTTAAAGGAAAACGTGCGAATCGTCTTGATAGGCGATTACGATGCCTGCGCCTGCTGTGCGCCCCACGTTTCCTATAGCGGAGAGATAGGACTGATTAAAATACTTGATGCGGAAAAGCTCCGCGGTGGAATGAGACTCCATATCAGCGCAGGCAGGAGGGCCTTAGCGCTGTTTGACGGCTTTTACAAAACCGCCCTTAAGGTATCCGACCTGATATCTACTCCAAAAAAGGATTTGGCGCAGGGGGTCGAAAATCTTTTGACAAATCTCGCGAAGGTCCGCGCGGATTATGAAAAATTCAGGACTGAAAGCTACCTTGAAAAGGCAGAGGCACTCGAGCCCTGCGAAAAAAACGCCGTTTTGTTTCTAAAGGGAGCAGGAGTAAACGAGCTTCGCGAGGCGGCTAACCGTCTCTCGTCCCGAGTCGGCGGATACCTCGTGCTTCTTGGCGGTACGGACGGAAATTTGCAGTATGTAATAAGCACGGATGCCGTTGATATAAAGGACGAAATCGCACAAATTAACGAAAAGCTCAGCGGCCGTGGCGGCGGACGCGGAAATATGGCCTTCGGCAGCTTTATGTGCTCCGTTGATGAGGTTAAGAAATATTTTATCTAAAACAAAAAAGCCTCCGCCGCAGCGGAGGCTTATAAAAGCGTTCAGTCCATATTGAACTTAAGGAGGATTTGGCTCTTAGAGCTCTTGTGCCTTGTCAGCTTGACACCCGCAGCCTCAAGCATTCTCCTGGATGCGGCAGTGGACGGTGTGTCGTGATATTTATCGGAAAGATAAATTACTTCCTTGATTCCTGCTTGGATTATCGCCTTGGCACATTCATTGCAAGGGAAGAGCGCAACGTACAGAGTAGAGCCCTGCAGTGATTTTCCGCTTGCGTTAAGTATCGCGTTCAGCTCTGCATGCACAACGAAGGGGTATTTCGTTTCTCCGCTTTCCTCATCTCTGTTCCAAGGAAATTCATCATCGGAGCATCCCTGCGGGAAGCCGTTATATCCGGTAGACAGTATGCGGTTTTGCACGTCAACAAGGCAAGCGCCTACCTGCGTGCTTGGGTCCTTTGAGCGCTGAGCTGCCAGTACGGCAACCCCCATAAAATATTCGCTCCAGCTAATATAATCTTTTCTCTTATCAGACATAACGCTAGCCTCTCAAAAGGTATTTTTATACATTTTAGCATAAAGCGAGCCATATGTCAATATTTTTTTTATTTTGAAAGGCGGTGAGCCCGTGAGCCTCGGCAAATACGAAAAATGCACCCTTTGCCAAAGGATGTGCGCCGTTAACAGGAAAAACGGCGAGAGTGGCTATTGCGGTATGCCAAACGACGTGTACGTTGCGCGTATAGGTCTTCATATGTGGGAGGAGCCGATAATATCGGGCGCGCGCGGCTCGGGCACCGTTTTCTTTTCCGGCTGCTCCCTTAGGTGCGTCTTTTGCCAGAATAACGAAATTTCCCGCTCCGTGGCGGGGCGGAAAATGACCGACGGCCAAATAGCCGATGCTATGCTGGATTTACAACGGCAGGGAGCAGAAAACGTTAATTTCGTAACCCCTACTCATTACGCGCCTACGGTAATTGAAAGTGTGGCGATAGCCCGCAGCAAGGGCCTTGAAATACCGATAGTATATAATACCTCATCCTATGATACACCCGACACAATTCGCTCCCTTGAGTCAAGCGTCGACGTATTTCTGCCCGATTTTAAATATTATTTATCAAAAACAGCATCGGATTATTCCAAGGCGAGCGATTATGTTATGACCGCCAAGGCAGCGATAGCGGAAATGGTTAAAATCCGTCCTCAGCCCATTGTTGAAAACGGGCTTATAAAATCGGGCGTTATTGTCAGAATCTTACTTTTGCCGTCTCACGTTGCACAGGCAAAGCTCACGCTTGAATATCTCTACAAAAGCTACGGAGACAGTATTTACCTAAGCCTTATGAGCCAGTATACGCCTATGCCGAATATGAAGGCTCCCCTTGACCGCCGAGTAAGTAAAAGGGAATACAGCGACCTTGTCTCTTATGCCGAAAAGCTCGGTGTTAAAAATGCCTTTATCCAACAAACAGAATCATCAAGCAAGGAATATATACCGAGCTTTTGGAAATAAAGTGAGAATTTAGAAAAAAAGCACTGCGACTCGCAGTGCTTTTTTCCACTTGGTGCCGGTAGTCGGGGTCGAACCGACACGGTATTGCTACCTTCGGATTTTGAGTCCGACGCGTCTGCCAATTCCACCATACCGGCTTTTGGCTTATTGCGTGATATAATCCGCAACGCACTTATTATAGCATACTATTCCTTAAAAATCAATACGTACAGCAAAAAATCTCAAAAAATATTTGGGCTGCTTATTGTAATTTATAAAAATATATTGTATAATTATAATACGTAATTTTACGCTCGGATGGGAGGGATGCCTGTGATTGAAAGCTTTATTCCCGACGGTATAACGCTGTCAAACCTTAGGGAAATTTCACAAAGACAGTCAAAGCTTTGCCAAATGCGCCTTTGCGAAATAAACGAGCTTGCTTACAGCGCATCGCGCTCATTTTGTGAAATGTACGGGGATGATTACGGTATATACGAAATTCTCTCTTACATAAGCGATACGCTTGAGGGCTATGAGCTTACGCCGTCTGATAAGGTGGATTTCTGTAAAAGACTGATAAGTATAATTTTTGACTCGGGGCTTGTTATTTCGGAAAATCATTTTCTTAAAAGCGAGCATAACGGCGAGCGCATAGCCTACGTTAAAAACACTCTTTCAGACGAGGCGTACGACGTTTTTTCAGAGAGCTTAAAATCACCGCGCCTGCTTTATACCGATACTATGAACTCGGCGGTAGCGTCGGTAGTGCGCGGAGATAGCGAATACTGTATATTGCCATTTGAGGAAAAGGGCGGTGTCAGGGTATCTACCGTGACGGAGCTGATATTCAAATACGACTTGAAAATAAATACCGTAACGCCCGTGTTCGGCCCTGCCGGCAACGCGGATATGAAATACGCGCTTATCGCAAAAAGCTTCACTATCCCAAAAATAGAAAGTGACGACGACCGATATCTCGAAATAAGACTTCGCGCCGATTCGTCAATTCCGCTTTCAGAGCTCCTTTTGGCAGCCGAGAGCCTCTGCGCTTCGATTTACCGTGTTAATTCAGTGCGCTTTTTTGAGGATAATGAGGATACTGAGTATTACGCGATAGTGTTTAAAGCATTAGGAGGCAATTTTTCCGAGCTTCTTATTTATCTGACACTTTTTTCGGGGGCGTATACCTCCGTCGGAATTTACAAAAACTTAGAATAAGGGAGTACAAAAAATGACAAAGCATATCGAATATTCAACAAAAGGCACCTGCTCAAAGAAAATAATACTTGACGTAGAGGACGGCATTATTACCGACTGCCGCTTCATTTCGGGTTGCCCCGGTAATACGCTCGGCGTGGCTACTCTTGTCAAGGGAATGCGTGTGGAGGATGCGATTTCACGCCTTGAGGGAATTAAGTGCGGTATGAAAAGCACGTCCTGCCCCGACCAGCTGGCAGCGGCTCTCAAAGAAAATTTATAAGAATCGGAAAGGAAATTATAGTGCTAAACTACAAAGCAGAATATGAAAGATGGCTCAACTTTGACGGACTTACGGTTGAGGAAAAAGATGAGCTTTTATCTATCAAGGACGATGATAAGGAAATTGCTTTCAGATTTACAAGCCCTATGGGCTTTGGTACAGCAGGACTGCGCTCAACGATGAAGATGGGTGTTGCCTGTATGAACAGATTTACCGTCGCTCAGACGACTCGTGCCATCGCATCTCTCATAGCAGAGCTTGGAGAGCAAAAGAGAGGTGTATGTGTAGTTTGCGATTCGCGTAATAATTCGCAGACCTTTGCAAGAGTAAGCGCATCAGTGCTTGCAAATGCGGGTATAAAGGTGTATATGTTCGACGGCATAAGACCCACACCCGAGCTGTCCTTTGCGCTCCGCAAACTCAACTGTATTGCAGGTATAAACATCACTGCATCCCATAACCCCAAGGAATATAACGGCTATAAGGCATATTGGGAGGACGGCGCTCAGATAGGAGCAAGTCAGGCAAGCGCAATATCCTCACGCAGAGAGGGCTTTGACGTGCTTTGCGCCTCCGATCTTGACCTTTATGACAAATATAGGGGCGAAGGACTCATAGAGGAGCTTTCCGAGGACTTTGACGAAAAGTATATAAGCGCGGTTCTCGATGCCGCAATCAACAGCAGCGTTATCAAAGAGGTAAGCGATACCCTTAAGGTTGTATATACCCCCCTTCACGGTGCAGGCTACAGGCTGGTGCCGGAGGTTTTCAAAAGAGTTGGCTTAAAGCACCTTTACACGGTAGACTCGCAGATGACTCCCGATGGCAATTTCCCAACGGTTAAAAAGCCCAATCCCGAGTACGCTGACGTATTCGAGCAGGGTATTGAAATTGCAAACAGAGTGGGCTCCGACCTCGTTATTGCCACAGACCCCGATGCCGACAGAGTCGGTGTAATGAGCAGAGGTAATGACGGCTCATTTGCCACTGTCACAGGTAACCAGATGGGCGCGCTTCTTCTTGACTACGTTATAAAGGAAAGACGTGCGGCAGGTAAGCTTTTTGACTATTCCTTTGCGGTTAAGAGCATAGTTTCAACCGATATGGCTTATGCTATTTGCAAAAAGCACGGCGTAAAGCTTCACGACGTTCTGACAGGCTTCAAATATATTGGCGAGACCATCAAAAATTACGAATCTGACGGCAAGTCGGACGGCTTTTTGCTCGGCTTCGAGGAGAGCTACGGCTATCTTCTCGGCGCGTATGCGAGAGATAAAGACGCAGTCGGCGCTTGTATGATGATACTTGAGATGACCGCATACTATAAAAAGCAGAATAAGACTCTGCTTGATGCCTTGGAGGGTCTGTATCGAGAGTACGGATATTACGGCGAGCGCACTATTGATATCTATATGGAGGGCTATGACGGAATAGAGAGAATGAGGCAGGCAATGTCCAAGCTTGAAAGCAATCCGCCAAAAGCAATAGGAGATAAAAAAATCACGTCAATCGGTAATTATAATACAGGTAAGTTTACAAATCTGGTAACGGGCGAAATCAGTCTGACAGGTCAGCCCGCATCCAACGTATTTTACTATATAACCGAATGTGACGATAAGATAATAGTTCGTCCGTCGGGCACCGAGCCTAAAATCAAAATTTACGTTTTGGCTCACGACAAGGATAAGGACTCGCTTCTTAAAAAGATTGAGACGTATTCTGAGTCATCGCAAGAGCTTATGAATTCATAAAGATACTGAAGAGGATAAAGTAAAGTGACAGATAAGCAAAGCCATATAAGGAACTTTTCTATAATCGCGCATATAGACCACGGCAAATCCACTCTTGCCGACCGCCTGCTTGAAAAAACGAGCGCGGTTGCCACAAGAGATATGGAGGAGCAGATACTCGATAATATGGATCTTGAGAGGGAGAGGGGAATCACCATCAAGGCGAGAGCGGTCAAGCTTGACTATACCGCCCCCGACGGAGAGCAGTAAGTCGGAGGCC
>JAZRNI010000137.1:0-6362 GCA_045648105.1 Eubacteriales bacterium
GATACTCTTCTTACTGTAAAGGTCTCGGAAATTCCGCCACCGTGCTTAGCGATAACAGTACCCTCGAAAAGCTGAATTCTCTGTTTTTCACCCTCGGTAATACGGATGTAAACCTTTACACCGTCACCGATGCCGAACTTAGGAAGCTCGGTCTTAAGCTGCTCACTTGCAAAAGCCTGGATTTTATCCATTTTTTGGCCCTCCTTATAACTACGAACATTCGTGCAGAGCATGCAGAGGACTGTTCTGAATAATATTACTACGGACGTCAAAGGCAGTCCGGTCGCAATTACAATTGATTGTATCATATTATTTTCAAATAGTCAATAGATTTTGGAAAAAAATTGTTAAAAAACAAATTTTCTGGTTTTTGGCCAAAAAACGCGCGACTAATTTTATTATTTTTATATTGTATTTTAAGAAAATATATGGTAAAATATATCGTGAAGAAGTTTTTTCTCACGTGAGGTCAAGTGATGAATACAGAAAACAACGTACAAATTACAAATATAGAAGCCAAAGAGCCTGATGCCCCTGCGACGCCTGTTGCGGAGGTAACGGAGACACTGGCACAAGGCATCGAAACCGTGAGACCTGCCGAAACGGCAGAGAAAGCCAAGAAAAGCCGTAGCCGAGGACGGCCGCGAAAAGCCCCGGCGGAGAAGGACGCGCCCGAAATCAGCGAGGACGATGCTGCCATTGGCAACGACCTTTACAACTTATACGTAGAAAGCTTTTCGCACTTCAAGGATGACGCGACGGCTATCGACGTTTTTGAGGCGATTGAAGAAAACGGCGATGCTGATTACGGTGAGCTTTTCCCCAATACGGCGGATTATGACAGCGACGAAAACGATCAGATTGCCTTTTCTGACGATTTTGACGACTTCGAGGAAACCGATCAGTCCGATTTGTCATTTCAGGACGAGGTGGATTCCCTGCCCCCATACGATGAAAAAAAGCCTAGGAGAATAGACAACAGGTTTGACTTTGCGGAGCTATTCATTTTCACTCTGCTTGCTGTTATGATTCTCACATCGTTTATATTCAGACATTCTATTGTTGAGGGTGATTCCATGCAGAACACCCTGCACGACGGAGAGCATCTGATAATCTCTGACGTGTTTTACGTTCCTCAGCGCGGAGATATAATCGTATGCGAAGACTATTCTACGGGTATAAAAAAGCCAATTGTAAAGCGCATAATTGCGGTAGGCGGAGACAATCTGTCCATAACTCGCGACGGAGAGATCTACGTTAACGGCGAGCTTTTAGACGAGGAGTACGTATTTACAGACGGATATGCAAGATACCCGTCTATCAACGTTACAGTGCCTGACGGCACAATATACGTGATGGGAGATCACAGAAACGAATCGACTGACTCGCGCAGCGTAGGCTTTATTGACGAGGATGCGATACTCGGAAAAGTGCTTTTAAGGTTCTACCCCTTTAACAAATTCGGTACCGTCGACTGATATACAAATCGAAAGGACAGATAATATGCCAAAGAATCCTATACAATGGTTTCCGGGACATATGGCGAAAACGCGCAGGATGATAAAGGAGTGTCTTGGGCAGGTAGACATAGTTCTTGAACTTTTAGATGCAAGAATTCCGTACAGCTCGAAGAATCCCGAAATCCGTGAAATCGTCGGTGATAAACCGAAGCTTACGGTGCTGACCAAGGCAACGCTTGCGGATGCCCAGACCAGTAAAAGCTGGCAGAAATATTATGAGGACAGAGGCGAAAGAACCGTAATAATCGATTCTCAGACAGGGCTCGGGCTTGATAAGCTTGAAAGCGCTGTTAAGGACATACTTAAGGAAAAAATACAGCGTTATCGCGACAAGGGTATGGAGGGACGCAAGCTTAAGGCGATGATAGTCGGAATACCGAACGTTGGCAAATCCTCGCTTATAAATAAGCTGGCAAAGGGCTCAAAGGCAAAGGTGGAAAACCGCCCCGGCGTTACCGTTAACAAGCAATGGGTAAGCACGGATATAGGAATAGACCTGCTTGATATGCCGGGCGTTCTGTGGCCGAAGTTCGAGGACCAAACCGTTGGAGAAAACCTTGCGATAACCGGAGCTATCAGAGACAAAATACTAGACGTCGAGGAGCTGGCGATGGTTATGTGCGACCGCCTTGTAATAACAGCAAAGGACGAGCTGTATGCAAGATACAAATTAACAGATGAGACAGCGGACGGACTGGACTGCTACGATTTATTTTGCTTAATTGGAAAAAACAGAGGATTTCTGATGAGCGGCGGCAGCATTAACGAGACAAGGACAGCAGAGATGCTTCTTGAGGAATTCCGCTCTGCAAAAATCGGAAGAATATCACTTGAAAGGCCGAGGTGACAAGGTGCCTACATACGAATACGAAAGCAAAAAATACAGCGAGGGCTACAGTGCGGTTTGCGGTGTGGACGAGGCAGGCAGAGGTCCGTTATGCGGTCCCGTGGTTGCTGCCGCCGTGATACTTCCCCTCGGACTGATTATCGAGGGGCTCGACGACTCCAAAAAGCTGACCGAGAAAAAGCGTGACAGGCTTTTTGATATAATCACCGAAAAAGCAATAAGCTATGCTATTGCCGAGGCATCTGCCGAGGAAATAGACGAAATCAATATACTGAACGCATCTCAGCTGGCCATGCGGCGCGCGGTAGAAAAGCTTAACGTTAAGGCTGACTTTGCTCTTATTGACGGAAACTGCTCGCGCGAGTTCAAGATACCCACCGAAACAGTAGTCAAGGGCGACTCAAAGAGCTATTCGATAGCCGCCGCCTCAATCCTTGCTAAGGTTACGCGGGACAGGCAATGCATTGAGCTTGACAAGCAGTACCCCGAATATAATATTGCCAAGCACAAGGGCTACCCTACAAAGGAGCATATGGACGCGGTACGCAAGCACGGACCTGCTCCTATATACAGAAAAACGTTCCTTAAATTTCTTGAGAAATGAACATACTGAAAATTTTAACGCCAAAGCGCATAACGGGCAATTTCGGAGAGAATGCCGCAGCAAGATATCTTCGTAAGAAAGGATATAAAATTCTCGAAAGAAATTTTGTTGCAGGCGGTAATGAGATTGACATTATAGCTAAAAGCCGTGACACGATTGCTTTCATTGAGGTAAAGACGCGAACTGTCGGAAAAGAAAGTCCGCTTGAGCCACGTCCTGCAGCTGCGGTAGATTATGAAAAGCAAAGAAAAATTATTGCAAGCGCCAGCCTGTATTTGACGAATCTGCAGACCCGCGGCAAGGCGGAAGGACTGCGCGCAAGGCTTGACGTTATGGAAGTATACGTCAGCGATACGAAAAAGAAGAAAACAGAAAAAATCATACATATTGAAGGGGCTTTCAGAAAGAATCATGAAATTTATCAGCACACGAGGTATAAGCAAAGAAGGCGTAAGTAGCGCATATGCCATCAAAAACGGACTTGCGGGTGACGGCGGTCTTTATATGCCGGAGACTATCCCCACGCTCACGGAGTGTGAGCTTGGAAGGCTATGCTCGCTTTCGTACAATGAAAGATGCGCCGAAATACTGTCGATGTTCCTTGACGATTACACGTACGAGGAGCTGCTTGAGGATGCAAAAAACGCATATGCAGAGGAAAAATTCGGCCCGAATCCAACCCCGATTACAAAGCTATCGGACAAGGTATTTATGCTTGAGCTGTGGCACGGACCTACTGCCGCGTTCAAGGATATGGCGCTTCAGATTATGCCGCGCCTTTTCGTACGCGCTCTTAAAAAATGCGGTGAGGACAAAACCGCCCTCATTCTTGTTGCCACCTCGGGAGATACAGGCAAGGCGGCGCTTGAGGGATATAAAAACGTCAAGGGAACCAAAATCAAGGTATTTTACCCTACTGACGGCGTGAGCGCTGTCCAGAAAATGCAGATGCAGTCGCAGGACGGCGATAACGTTTCGGTAATGGGAATTGTGGGCAACTTTGACGATGCACAGACCGGAGTCAAGGAAATTTTTTCCGACGGAGAAATAAGAAAAGCTCTCGAAAATGAAAACACATTCCTTTCAAGCGCTAACTCTATTAACTGGGGACGCTTGGTGCCGCAGATCGTCTACTACGTATCGGCATACTGTGACCTTGTTAACAGGAGCGAGATTGCTCTTGGCGAAAAAATAGACGCTTGCGTTCCTACGGGTAATTTCGGCAATATCTTTGCCTGCTACATTGCAAAAAAAATGGGTGTGCCCTACGAAAAGCTGATATGCGCTTCAAATAAAAATAAAGTCCTTACGGACTTTCTCCAAAGCGGTATTTACGACAAAAACCGTGAATTTTATAAGACCAATTCCCCCTCTATGGACATACTTATCTCCTCCAATCTTGAAAGACTCCTTTATCTTACTCTTGGCAGTGAGAAATGCAGAGAATATATGGCAAGGCTTCAAAAGGACGGGAAATACTGTGTTTCAAAAGAGGATCTGGCGCTTATCAACGAAAGCTTCCTCGGTTATTATGCAGACGAGTGCGACGTAGAAAAAACGATAAAGACGGTTTTTGAAAATAAAAACTGCCTCGTAGACACGCATACTGCAGTTGCGCTTCATTGCGTAAATGCATATACGGGCGATTACAAGGCAGAGAGAAAAATTCTCGCCGTTTCCACGGCTTCGCCCTACAAATTCGCATCCGACGTACTCTTTGCGCTTACCTCTGAAAAAGCAGAAAATGATTTTGTTGCTCTTTCTGACTTAGAGAGGCTTACAAATGTACAAATACCAAAGCCTTTGCAGAACATCGATAAACGGACTGTTTTACACAAGACGGTAATAGACAAGAACTGTATGGCGCGCGTCACGCTTGATTTTTCTAAAGCTTAATAAGCCTTAGGCTTGAAGGTGGCGCAAACTGTGTTGGATGAGCTTTTTGCTTCGCTTGGACCGATTGAAATGCATCCTGCGTGGCATTCGCACACTCCGCTGTGATAAGCGCAATTCTTTACATCGCATTCTACCCCTTTAAGAGGCTTGTCGCTTTCACTCCTACATTCGGTTTCGTACTTCTTTTCGTTCATATTCTTCTCTTTTCTGCAAAGACTGTCAACTGCCCTTGCATAGATTATTCTATCCATCAAAATAAATATTATTCATATACGGAGAATTTTTAATGTCAATTTTTGCCATTGCGGATTTGCATCTCTCAACACTCGATTCAACCGATAAATCGATGGAAATTTTTGGGCAGAGATGGGCTGACTATATAAGACGAATTAAAGTGAACTGGGAGAGACTTGTGACGGAGAACGATACCGTTATCATTCCCGGTGACATTTCCTGGGCGCTTACCCTTGATGAAGCAAGGAGCGACTTTGAATTTTTAAATTCCCTGCCCGGCAAAAAAATTTTAGCGAAGGGTAATCACGATTTCTGGTGGAGCACGATGAAAAAGCACGAGGCATTCTTCGCACTCCATTCGATAGACACAATTTCCTTTCTTTACAACAACGCATACGAAATCGAGAATTTCATTATTGCCGGTACTCGCGGCTGGTTCGTTGACGACGAAGCAAAAAACGCACCGCAAAACGCCGATTTTCAAAAGCTAATCAGACGTGAGACCTTACGGCTCGAAGCATCGCTCAGATCGGCAAAGGCACTGCAGTCATCGGAGGGCGAAAAGGAAATAATCGTATTTATGCACTTCCCCCCTTATTGGAACGAAAAGCCCTGCGAAAGCATCATGGCGCTTTTACACGAGTACGGTGTCAAGCGAGTATATTTCGGACATATACACGGTAACTACACGCTTGAGCCCGTAATCACACACGAAGGGATCGATATGAGCCTGATTTCCGCGGATTATTTGGGATTTATTCCTAAAATTATAGTATAATTTACAGCTTTTAAAAGAAAAGTCAAAAAAACCCTTGACATAAAATAAAAAGTATTGTAAAATAATTTGGTAAAATTTTAATTAAATATAAACTTCGTGGAGGAAAAACAATGAGCCTTATTAAAAAGGAGCTTACCGAGAAGTCCGGCTTTGTTATGGAATTTTCGATAAGCAAGGAAGCTTTGGAAAAAGCAAAAAACGATGCTTACAAAAAGCAGGTGAAATCCATTAAAATACCCGGTTTCAGACCCGGAAAAGCACCCAGAAGCATCATTGAAAAAATGTACGGAAAAGACGTTTTCTTTGAGGATGCTGTAAATGCTTGCATTCCCGATGCGTTTGAGGCAGCAGTTAAAGAAGCTGAGCTTACCGTTGTCGGCACACCCAAGTTCGACCTTGTAAGCGACGATGGCGATATCGTTCTTAAGGCAGAGGAAGTCGGAGGCCAAGCGGTCTTAGGAAGACAACCTTCCTGGTCAACTC
>JAZRNI010000138.1:0-3814 GCA_045648105.1 Eubacteriales bacterium
TTTTTTCAGGCGGAGTTATGTCAAACTCCATAATAAAGGAGCGCATACTTGAAAAATACAATGCGGGATTTGCAGAGCCCGCTCTGTCGGCGGATAACGCCGTCGGAATTGCCGTTCTGGCAAGCTTAAAATTACAGTAAAGGAGAGCCGAGATGGATATTTCCTCACTCAGAGACAGAGTATTTACAGAGCCGATATCCGTTTCGGAGCTCAACGGATATATAAAACGGCTGTTTGAGTCGGACAGGACGCTTAAGGGTGTGAGCATTAAGGGCGAGATTTCCAACTTCGTGCTTCACAGAAGCGGACACTTATATTTTTCCTTAAAGGATGCGGACGGACAGATAAGAGCGGTTATGTTCCGCTCCTCTGCCGAAAGGCTGAGCTTTATGCCCGAAAACGGAATGAGAGTCGTAGTTCACGGCTCTTGCTCGGTTTACGTGCGTGACGGTAGCTATCAGATTTACGTTAACAGAATGGAGCCTGACGGGGTTGGTGCGCTCTATCTTGCCTACGAGCAGTTAAAATCGCGCCTTGCGTCGGAGGGGCTTTTCGACGAGGAGCATAAAAAGCCGATCCCGCGTTTTTCGCAAACGGTGGGTATTATTACATCGCCGACAGGAGCTGCGGTCAGGGATATTATTAACGTATCAAGGCGCAGATTCCCCGGAGTAAAATTATATCTTTATCCTGCACTTGTGCAGGGTGACGGCGCGGTTGAAAGCCTTATAAAGGCGCTTGATTATTTTGATAAATCAAAGCTTGCATCCGTGGTTATTATCGGGCGCGGCGGCGGATCTATAGAGGACCTATGGGCATTTAACAGCGAAGCATTGGCACGCAGGATATTCGCGATGAGCGTTCCGGTAATATCCGCTGTAGGACACGAGACGGATTTTACCGTTTGTGATTTCGTATCTGACCTGCGCGCTCCCACACCGTCAGCCGCGGCAGAGCTAGCCGTAAGCGACGTAAGAGGGGAAATGCGTCATATAGACAATCTGTGCGATAGGTGCGAGAGCGCTCTTTTGAGCCTCGTTTCAAAAAGAAGGGAAAAATTAAATTCAGTCATCTTGCGCTCACCGCTTGAAAAACCCGGAAAATACTTTGAAAATTACAAAGAGAAAATAAACTTGGCCTTCAATGGGGCACAGAGCGCTGTAAAAGCGCGTATAAAGGATTTAAGGCAAAGATTTTGTCTTAGTGCAGAAAAAGCTAATGCATTAAGTCCTCTTTTGACACTTTCGAGGGGTTATTCCATAGCAGAATTTAAAAATGCCACGCTGAGAAGTGTGAAGCAGATAGAGGAAAACGATATATTCGATTTGGTTTTGACGGACGGAAGAATAGAAGCTACGGTAAATAAGCTTACCGACATGCAAAGGAGAGAGAAATGAAAAAGAATATTTCTTTTGAAGAGGCGCTGAGCTCACTTGAAAACGCGGTGAGAAGGCTTGAAAGCGCAGACACCTCGCTTGATGAGGCGCTTGATTTATTTAACGAGGCGGTCAGTCTTGTTAAGCTGTGCAACAAGAAGCTGGACAGCGCGGAGAAAAAGGTGCGTATACTCCTTGAGAGCGAGGACGGCACGGTGGATGATGTGCCGTTTGACTTAAGCGATGAGACTTGATTTATATTTATTTGAAAACGGCTATGCAAAAAGCAGAACTGAGGCAAAGTCGCTTATCGAGGAAGGCGCGGTCTATGTAAACGAAAGGCTCGTCACAAAGCCGTCCTACGATATTTTGCCAAATAGCGAATACGGTATAAGGCTTGAGGGGAGCGCGAGAAAATACGTAAGCCGCGGCGGTCTTAAGCTTGAGGGCGCATTAAGAGAGTTTGGGGTTTTCCCGACGGATAGAATATGCCTTGATATAGGCGCGTCCAGCGGCGGATTTACAGATTGTCTTTTGCAAAACGGAGCAAGGCGCGTTTACGCGGTAGATACGGGCGTTGGGCAGCTGGCAGAGAAAATTCGAAATGACGGGCGAGTTTTCGTCCTTGAGAGCTTTAACGCAAGGTATATGAGCCGTGAGAGCTTTGATGAGGTGCCGAGTCTTGCGGTAATGGACGTCTCCTTTATCTCGGCAACTTATATTATTCCCGCGGTGTACTCGACGCTTGCCGACGGGGGAGAGTTTATCTGTCTTGTCAAGCCGCAATTTGAGGTCGGCAGGGCTAATATCGGCAAGGGCGGTATAGTCAAGGACGAGAAGGCGCGCCGAGAGGCTCTGAAAAGGGTCATAGACTCGGCTGTCGGTATAGGCTTTGAATATCTCTCTTACACGGTTTCCCCAATAAAGGGCGGGGACGGAAACATAGAATACCTGGCATATTTTAAAAAGAATACATTGGAAGGTTGATATATGAAAAACGTTGTTTTATTGCCAAACCCGAATAAGGATGCGAAGCTTGCTCTTACGGAAAGGGTAGCAAAAAAGCTCTTATCTATCGGTCTATGCGTGTATATTGACGCATCGTACGATGCGAAAATAGATGGATGCGCGGAATATACCGCGTTTCCGCGTGATGCCGAGCTTATTATCGTTATCGGCGGTGACGGCTCGATACTTGACGCATCCGTTACGGCTATTGAATATGATATTCCGATAGTAGGTGTAAATCTTGGCAGGCTCGGATATTTAAGCGAGGTAGAGCCTGATAACATAGACGTTTTCTCCCGTCTTACGAGTGACGCTTACGTGATAAACGATATGATGCTCCTTGAGGTTACTCACTGTACGGGTGCGCTTGAAAGACGTTCTGAGAGATTTGCGGTTAATGACGTTATAATTTCGCATAACAACTTCCTTGGAATTGCCGAGTTTAAGCTTGAAAATTCGAGGGGAGAGGCGGTTAAATACAGGGCGGATGGAATTATTCTGTCAACACCGCAGGGCTCGACCGCGTATTCGCTTTCTGCCGGCGGCCCTATAGTATCGGATTCAATAGATTCCATCGTCGCAACGCCAATATGTCCACATTCGTTCTTTAACCGCTCGATTATTTTCTCGCCGAGTGAGAGGCTTACTCTTAAAAACAACGGCAATGAGGAGCTTAATATAAGCCTTGACGGAAGACTTTTTTTAAACCTGAAAAAGGATGAAAGCTGCGTTATCGGTATGGCGGACAAAAAGCTGAAAATACTTTCCTTCAAGGAAAACAATATGTTCTCGACCTTGTTCAGCAAAATGCGAATTCTGGAGGATATCAAATGAAAAACGCAAGGCATAAGATGATCCTTGAGTTAATTGATAAAAAAGAAATTGATACTCAGGAAAGCCTCATCAACCATCTTCGCGCACTGGGTGTTCACGCAACGCAGACTACGATTTCAAGAGATATACGAGAGCTGAAAATAGTTAAGGGGCTGACATCCAGAGGTACATACAAATACGTTTCGCCCTCGTCGCTTAGTGATACGGTGTCGTTTGGAAGGACCTTTTCAGATGCGATTATCAAAATAGAGCCCGCCTGCAACATAGTGGTAGTCAAGACCCTTGCGGGTATGGCAAATGCTATTGCCGTGTCGATTGACGGACTTAATCTTGAGCAGATTATAGGCTCTGTGGCGGGTGACGATACTATACTTCTCGTTTGTAGCAATAATGAATCTGCACAAAGTGTTGCTCAAAGGCTCTTTGTCAGCTTCGGACTCCAATAGCTTTTTGAGAGGAAAATAAGATTTATGCTATTGTCTTTGCATATTGAAAATTTAGCTGTTATAAAGAATATCGACGTTGATTTTTCTCACGGGTTTACTGTTTTCACAGGTGAGACGGGTGCGGGTAAATCAATTATTATCGACTCGATA
>JAZRNI010000139.1:0-6623 GCA_045648105.1 Eubacteriales bacterium
ATACGTAAGAATTAACAAGAAGCTTGAGGTTACGATTCCCGCGGGCATCGATTCGATGCAGAGAATCGTACTGCGAGGTCAAGGAAGCGCAGGCAGAAACGGCGGCAGAGCGGGCGACCTTATTATTGAGGTGCGCGTTAAGGAGCATAAGATTTTCACACGTGACGGAAATGACGTGTACTGTGAGGTTCCCATTTCGTTTGCGGAAGCAACGCTCGGAGCGGAAATCGATATTCCTATGCTCGGCGACAAGACCGACAAGCTAAATATCCCTGAGGGAACGCAGACCGGCGCGAGCTTTACTCTGCGCGGCAAGGGTATACAGGACGTTAACACCAAGCGCAAGGGTGATTTGATTATCACCGTGCTTGTGGAAACTCCGAGAAATCTTACCGGCGAGCAAAAGCGTCTTCTTACAGAGTTTTCAAAATCTCTTGGCGAAAATAACAGCGGCAAAAAGCAAGGATTTTTCAGAAATTTATTTAATAAATAGAGCAAAAAGCAGAGACGAATCGTCTCTGCTTTTCGTTTTATTTTTTGGTTAGCTTGAAAAGGAGTGTCTCACGGAGCCTTATAACAAGCTCAAAGGCGCGAAGAACGCCGTTTTCATAGCACTTCGTGATTTTCATTCCCTCTCTGCTGACAGGCTCAACGTCGGTGTACTCGTCGGTATTAAGAGTAACGGTAACCCTGTTTTCCTGCTTATCTGTTCCGTAGAACGGTGTATTGTCGTAAAGTATTATCTCATCGTTTCCGTTCTCGCTCTCGAATACGTTGGCGTAGCAGTCCGCGCTGACCTCTGCTGTGGGATGAAGAACAGCCTTAATTGCGCCGATGACACATTCCTTCATAAGCGCGCTTATATTTACTCTTCCGCCTATGGTGCAGACGTACGGGAAGTTTTCAACACCCACCTCGCCAAGGTCAACGTTAATAAGAATATTTCCGTTGTTTTCAAGCACCGCTTCCAAGCACTCTCCGTTTGCGTAAAGCAAGGTCTTAGCGCCGTTTGCTTTATACTGAAATCTCGTTGTAAACGGTGTAATGCCCTCGCTCTTTTCACCGATATTCAGCTGATTTACGTAAGAGCTTCTCTCGCACTCTTCAACACCGAATATATCGCAAAGTCCGTGAACGTCGCCCGTCGCAACGAGCTTAACCCCGGATGCGTGTAACTTTTTAATAGCTTTTATATCCTTTTCGCTAAGCGCGTAAACCGACGGAATAACGAGCACGTCAATCTCGTTTTCACTAAGTCCGTCAAGAGTGTCAGCAATAAATCCTGCGGGGAGTCCTTCTTCGCTGAGCTTTTCGTAAATATAGTACATAGCGGATGCACACTTGTTATAAAGCACCGTTCTTTCCCTGCCGCCTCTCTCTGTCGTGACTGCGGGATTTTCAAGCGCGAAGCGATTATCCTTTTCTGAATACTTATACAGATAGCAAACCGTTTTCTTCGGACGGGCGGGCTTGTTGTCAAGATACTTACCCCATCCATCGACAAAGGTTCGCATTCTCTCCTTGAATTCAAGGTCATAAACAGAGAGCATCATAAAACGATTGTCGTTGTAATAGTTGAATCCATTACCGTTATAATAAACGCTGTTGTAAAGGTATGCGTATATCTGTGATACGGTCTGATGCGGATATGCGTAGCTATCCGAGAACGGGGGTCTTGGATAGGAAACGTGTCCGTCGGGGCATCCTACCTCAAACGAGTCGTAAAGCTCGGGAGAAATCTCAAGGCTCGGAGCCAAAATCTTGTTCGTTGCCATTGCCCACGAGCTATATGCAAGCGGATAGTCGCAGCAGAAAACGTAGTCCTCAAACTGCATAAAGCCGTCAAAGCGCTCCGCTAAGTTCTTATGATTGTAGCCGTAGTATTTCATAATCTCGCCGCCGACGCTGTCCGTTGAGTAGAGATTGAACGGTCCGTAGCTGTATCGCTTCACGTTCGGGTTTATGGCCTTAATTCTCTGCCATTGCTCGGAAAAAAGCTCCTCCGCCATTTCGTTTGCAAAATCTACCCATTCGTCGAAATAAGGCTGGAGCGCGTGAAAATCAGAAAGAGGAATACTGCTTTCTGCAAGATTTGCCTTATTGAGCTTATACTCGGGATGCAGGTCGCAGAACTCGTTATATCTTTCTCTTAGCTTTTTAGAGCTGTAGAGAGCGTGGAAGAAGTAGTCGTATCTGTAATAGTTACCGCTATCCTCAATTCCGGGGAAGCCGAGGTTTAAGTAATCGGTATGCTTTATACATTCCTCAAGCTCGAAAAAGTCACGCTTGCCGACGGTTCTGGCAGTCATCCATACGCAATGCTTTTTGCGGTAGATGTCCATTATCTCCCACGTTTTAAGCTCCTCGACAAGGCTTGGCTCGCAGACTATACTGTCGTAGTAGTGTACGGGCGAAAAATCGGGCTTTTTCATCCAGGGGTAAGGGTCGAAGAGCAGACAGTCGCCCGAATGTAAGAATGGAAGGCCTGAGGACTCGACCGGCGACTCCTTCTTTGCGGGGTCTATTACGTCGAAGGCGCTCTCGCTTTCAAATATCAGCTCGTTTCCGTTATAAAATTCGGTTTTTAGGTGATATATTTTCTGTTCCAAGCTGTCAAGCACGAGCTTTGCATTTATCTCGTGTAAGCCAAATTCATTGACACGGGTAGAGACTTCTGCGGGCTCGATTTCGCAAATCTTCTTAAAGTAGGTGCTTTCAAGATAGAATTTGCATTTTACGAAGCGCGCATCCTTACGGTGCATAATGCGTACGGAAAACGTGGGCTTTTCATTTGTTGTAAAATAGTGATTTTCGCGTATAAAGTAGAGCGCATCGTCTTTTTTGCCAAAGTCGCACGCCTTGATTTTTTCTTCAATCTCGTGCTTTTCGGAAGAAACGTCAACGATAAGGTCGTCGCTGAGCGGTCTGCCGTAATAAACGAGATTTGCGTTTTCATCAAACACAAACTCACTTCTGTCCGAGCAAGCGTCGTGCTGTAATGCCTTGAATTGCTCATATCCGAAAACAAAATACTTGTGAGACTTGTATTCGTGGCTAAGGTAGGTTTTGCTGTACGGATTTTCTCTTGTCGCTATAGGCTCTGCAAGGTTAACCTTAGCAATCGTTCTTGAGTTGCGGTTTACGTTATCAACAAAGATCAGCTTTTTACCGTCCTTAAGCAAATACCTTTCACTTTCGCAATCACCGATAAAGCGCACGTAAGGATTTTTAAACCACTCGACCTTTGAGGTCCAAAGGCTCCAGTCTGCGGGAATAGGTACGGTAAACTCAACACCGCCGCTAAGGTTTACGTTTATTTCCTTCAAGCCGTCCTCGTATTCGTAAATCAAAAGCTCAATATTATGACCGTGAACACCGCCGTCGTACTCGGGAGCATAGTAGCTCTTGTTTAAAACGAGAGTCTTTGCAGGCTCCTCATCCGAGCAAACGGAGACGTAAGAAAGCCTGTACCCGGCGCTGCCGTAGTACTTTGTTAAGGCAAGGTATCCCTTTTCCGAGTCGCACTCAAAGCTTGCCTCGTATTCCTCAAATTTCACACGGCATCCGCCGTCGAAGATATCGAAGCCAAGGGTGTAAGCGGTATCAGCTTCAAGACGTACGTCGGTGTATCTCCTTTCGGTAATTCTCGTGAGAATGTCACCGCTTGCAGAAAAGAGAATGAAATCAAGCGTATTATTATCGTCATTATATGCAAGTATAACAAGCTTTCCCGATCTGTTAAGCTTATCGTATCCGAAATACAGGCCGTATTTTACTTCGCCAAGAATGGGAGCTATAAATTGCAGCTCGGTCTTGAGTTTAAACGTCTTGAGCGGAGGTGTCTTAATGATATGTCTGCCGCCCGTACAATTAAGCTGATACTCGCCGTTTTCGACGTAACCAAAATTGTGATTATATCTGGAGTTTTTCTCAACGTCGATTGATACGGGCTGTTTGTTTTCCCGTCTTATGCTGAAATCATCATAAAAATTATACATATGTCTCTCTCCGTCTTATTACTTTTACTTAAGAAGTCTGAACAGCATTGTCTCTCTTGCGCTGATGAGCACCTCAAAGCCTATAAGGACGCCGCCATCATAAATTTTATTAACCTCTCGGTCGTCGCCGAGAGCAATAACGTCCTTGTAATCACCAACGTTTATCTCTACCTTGATGTAGTGCGGATCCTTTACGTAATCCGTGCACTGATAAAGAACGATGCCATCGTTTCCGTTCTCCGTCTCGAAAATATTTGCGTAAGCCTCGCCGTGTGCGCGGATAACGGGATTTGTAAGCGCTGTGAGTGCATCGCAAACGCCCTGTCTTACAAGGTCGCTGACGTTGTCGCGTCCGCCTGCACAGCAAATATACGGGAAGTTCTCCGCGCCTACGATACCGAGCGATGCATTGATAAGGAGAGTGTTTTCCGTTCTGATAAGAACCGCGTTCCTTTCCTCGCCCTCGGTAAGAGTTGCTTCTCCGCTGTCAGCATCGTACAAAAATTCCGCATCAAAGGGCAGTATATTTTCTTGGATTCTGCCGGCGTAGAGCTTGTTTACGGCAACGGTTCTGACGTTTTTCTTAACACCGAAGATGTCCTCAAGGCCCGTAACGTCACCGGTCGCGATAAGCTTAACGCCCTTTTCGTAGAGCTTTCTTACATTCTTTATATCCTCGTCAGTCATAGCGTATACAGACGGAATTACAAGAACGTCTATATCGTTTTCCGTAAGAAGGTCGAGCCTGTCGGTCGGGAAGCCTGCGGGGATACCCATCTCTGAAAGAGTTGTGTAAATATAGGACATTGCCACAGCGCACTTGTTCTGCATAACGGAGCGCGTGGTGTTCTCATTCTGAAGCTCAAATTCGTTATCCTTATCAGACAATTTATAAAGGTAGCAAACCGTCTTTTTGGGAGATTTGGGCTTGTTTTCAAGATGTCTGCCCCACGAGCAGAGGATTTCGTTAAAGCGCTTGGTGGGCTCAAGATTATAAAGACCGTATACCATAAATTTTGCGTCGTCCCAGTACTTAAAGCCGTCTTTGGAATGGTATACCGAGTTGTAAATATAGCCGTAAAGCTGAGAGGTCGTCTGGTACGGAGGCGCGTAGCTCTCGGAGAACGGGGGCTCTCCGAAGGAAACGTGTCCGTCGGGGCAGCCTGCCTCAAAGGAGTCGTAAAACTCGGGAGCAAAAACGAGACCGGGCGCTAAAAGTCTTGACGTAGTCATACCCCACGTGCTGTATGCGAGAGGGTAATTACAGCAGAACGCGTAGTCCTCGTACTGAACGAGTCCGAAGCGATTTGCAACGGCGTTTGTGGGATGTCCAAAGTATTTCATAGTCTCACCGCCGACAGCCCTCGTAGCATATGCGTTGAAGGGACCGTAGCTGTAACGCTTGGCTTTGGGGTTGACCTGAAGCACCTCTTCCCACTGCTCGTTAAAGAGCTTGTCGATTTTGGGGTTAACGAAGTCAACCCACTCGTCGAATACAGCTTCGAGCTTCTTAAATCTCTCGTGACCGAAATCGTACTTATCTTCACTGTCGACGTCGAGCTTTTCAAGCTTATATTCGGGGTGAAGGTCGCAGAACTCGTTATAGAAGCGTCTCATTGGCTTTGCTTCAAAAAGGCTCTTATGGAAGTGGTCGTGTCTGTAGTAGTTGGAGCTATCCTCAATTCCGGGATAGAGATAGTAGATATAGTCCGCGTTCTTAATGCACTCGATATGCTCGCGGTAGGTATCACGTCCCGTAGTTCTCTGTGTGAACCAAAGCATCTGCTTTCTGCGGTAAATCTTATTAAGCTCCCAAGCCTTCACGCCCTCAAGCACGGGAGGACCGCCTACCAAGCCGCCGATATAGTGGATTGCGTTATAATCGGGTCTTACAGTCCAAGTGGTGGGCTGAGGGAAACCGCCGTCTCCAACGAACATAAAGGGAAGCTTTGCGCTTTCGATAGGAGACTCCGTGCTGTTCGGGTCAAACACCTCAAATGCGCTTATATGCTTATCGATAAGCTTTTCGCCGCGGCGACATTCAACGACGAGATGGTAAACGCTTTGAGCAAGCTTCTCGGTCTCTACGCTGTATACGCGCTCGTGCTTTGAAAGCTCGTTTTCGCACTCGGAAAGAAGATTAAGAGAGAGGTCGCTTATCTTCTTGAAGTACGTATCTGTAAGATACGCATTGACCTTTACGAGCTTTGAGGGCTCGCTTGTCAGCACCTTAAGCGTAAAGAGCGGTGTCTCGGTGCTCATAAAATAGTGGTTGCCCCTTACGTGCTCAACGGCATCGTCCATCTTAACGAATTCGCTCTTTTTGATAAGCTCTTCTATTGCGGACTTGGTGGAGCTTACCTGTACCGTACATTCCTTTTCAAGCTTTTCGCCGTAGTAGACGAGATTTGCGTCTCTGTCGTAAACGCACTCGGTGTCCTCTGCACACTCAAGGTCGTTTCTGAAATGCTTAAAACGGTCGTAGCCCACTACGAAATATTTGAAGCTCTCAAAATCGGTAAGAGCATAAGAATTTGTAAAGGGAGCATCCTCTTTAGGAGTAGGGTCTGCGTATGAAACCTGCATAATCGTACGCGAGAACATATTAACGTCGTCAACGAAGGT
>JAZRNI010000140.1:0-1534 GCA_045648105.1 Eubacteriales bacterium
TTGCGCCGCGCTGACTGCCGTGGGCGTGTGTTTCGGGTATCATCTCGTCGCTTATGACGTAGAGCATCGTACCGCCCGCAAATGCCAAGGCAAATGGCAGCACTACGCTTGCTATATTTACGGCAAAATATCCAATAAAGGTGCCGACTACCTCGATAAGTCCGGTGAGCGCCGCTAAAATGAAGGTTTTTTTAGGCTTTACTCCCGCAGAGAGCATTGGCGCGATTATAACCATACCCTCGGGTATATTCTGCAAGGCTATACCGCCTGCGATTAAAAGCGCCTGCGTATCGTTTCCCGTGCCGAAGCCCACGCCTGCGGCGATACCCTCGGGCAGATTATGTATTGCTATTGCGGTAACGAAAAGCAGAACCTTGTTTATGCTCTTATTTTGGTGATCCTCGAGGTCCTTTTCTGCCATTTTATGTAAGTGAGGCACCAGCTTATCAATTAAATTGAGGACTAAGGCGCCGACGAAAATGCCGCACACGGTAATTAAGAGTGCTATGGGTGTGCCGTACGGCGCACCGTATTCTACTGACGGCGTTATAAGACCGAAAACCGCCGCCGAGAGCATGACGCCCGCGGCAAAGGACAAAACGATGTCCGAAAAGCGGTGGGAGATATTTTTAAATACAAATCCGATGAGAGCACCGAGAGCCGTTGCGCCGCCAACGCCAAGGGCTGTGAGTAATACCAGCGTCATACTGCTATCCTTTCATTTGCTGTATAGGTATAAATTCTGCGGCGTATTAACCGCTCCGGGTGGATGAGGAATATTCTATGCCGTGTTTTTTTGCAAAAATCCAAAAAAGCCGGTCGTTAAAGTTCTTTCCGCGCATACATCCAGCATCTTTCTGAGCTTAGTATAGCATAAAAGCTATGGGGTGTCAAGAAAAAAGAGGCTAAATCAGCCTCTTTCATTTATTATCAATTTTCTTTTCAATCGTTATGCACGAAGAAGTAAGCATTCTTTGAATTCTACCGCAAAGATTGCGATAGGTTTTAAAGGTTTGCTCCTCAATTATCTTTGTGTTATAGAGCAATTTGAGCCAGCTTTCTGTTTCAGCACACTCTTTTCGCGCGATCTTAAATTTGGAGAGCATATCTGCAAGGCTTTGAGGATACTGTGCCTCGGTGATATTTGCGAACACGCTTGATGAGGACTTGCGGAGCTGAAAAGCCGTGTTGGCATTTCCGCATATGGATTTGCAGAGCAGTTCACATTTTGTGGCAAGCTCTTCGGAATATTCAAGTAGTAAATTTTTTGCCATTTTGTTCTCCTTTCGCGTCCTAATCACGGCGTAGCCGTGCATGAAATCCGTCGAAGGCGGTATGTCCTCAGCCCGTGAGGGCTGTATGGAATCAACACGAAGTGTTGCATGCTATCAAGCCGACGAAACATACACGCTTGCGCGTGATGCCATACGCGACTTCGTCGCAATTACATACAATGCGCAAGCGCATTGATTACATACCAAGCCTCCTTCGTCGGCTTGGATAAAAATTAAAGCGACCTTTCGAGGTCGCTTTA
>JAZRNI010000141.1:0-2401 GCA_045648105.1 Eubacteriales bacterium
GACATGGCTACGATCCGACTTCTGAGTCCGATAACTGGGCTATAAAGAGCGCGGCGCACAAAATGGCGAAAAAGGGCAGAAATAAGATAGTTACGAGCGCTATTGAGCATCACGCGGTTATCCACACCTGCGATGCGCTTAAAAAAGAGGGCTTCGAGATAGTCTATGCTCCCGTTGATGAGTACGGACTTGTAGACCTTGATGCTCTGCGCGCGCTTGTTGACGATAAGACGGCGCTCGTTGCCGTTATGTATGCAAACAAGGAGGTCGGTACAATTGAGCCCATAGAAGAAATATGTGAGATTGCGCACGCTAAGGGCGCGCTGATGTTTACGGATGCGGTGCAAGCGGTAGGAAACGTCGATATAGACCTCTCAAAGCTTGCCGTCGATATGCTTGCTCTGTCGGGACATAAAATCCACGCGCCAAAGGGCGTAGGTATGCTTTTTATCCGCCGCGGAGTGGTTATTCCGCCCTTTATAGACGGAGGCGGACAGGAAAGACGCAAGAGAGGCGGTACTGAAAATCTGCCGTATATCGTAGGACTTGCGCGAGCGCTTGAGCTTGCCAAGGAAAGGCTCCAAGACCTACCCCGTGTCGAGAAAATGAGAGACAGACTCATAGACGAGCTTACGAAAATTCCGTATTCCAAGCTCAACGGACACAGAACGCAGCGCCTTGCGGGCAACGTAAATATAGGCTTTGAGTTTATCGAGGGTGAAAGCCTGCTTTTGTGGCTTGACATATCGGGAATTTGCGCGTCTACGGGCTCAGCCTGCTCGTCAGCATCGCTTGAAGCGTCCCACGTTCTTTTAGCTATGGGCGTTCCGCACGAGAAGGCGCACGGCTCGCTCAGGCTTTCCATTTCCCACGATACCTCAGACGAGGATATAGACTACATCATAGAGACCGTGCCTAAGGTGGTAGAGAGACTCAGAAATATGAGCCCGCTTTGGGAAGAGGTTGTAAAGAAGGAGAAGAACTGAAAATGAAATACAGCGATAAGGTAATGGACCATTTTACAAACCCCCGCAACGTAGGCGAGATTGAAAATGCTGACGGCGTGGGCGTTGTCGGTAACGCAAAATGCGGAGATATTATGAAAATGTATCTCAAAATCGACGACGGCGTTATCACAGACTGCAAATTCAAGACCTTTGGCTGCGGCGCGGCTATCGCAACCTCATCTATGGCAACTGAGCTTATTAAGGGTAAGAGCGTAGAGGACGCCTTGAAGCTTACGAACGAGGTCGTCGTTGAGGCGCTTGAGGGCCTGCCGCCTGTAAAGGTGCATTGCTCTGTGCTTGCTGAGGAGGCGTTCAAGACCGCCCTTGCGGATTACTACAACAAAATCGGCAAGGAAATTGATTTTGAAATCACAAAGTCCCACGAGGACGACGAGTAAATATGAAAATTCTGCTCGGAATAAGCGGGGGACTTGACAGCGCGTACGCCGCGCGCCTTCTGCAGGATGAGGGGCATTGCGTTGAGGGCGCAACTCTCGTAATGCACGGCTTTACCGATATTGACGCGGCGCAAAAAACGGCAGATGAGCTCAATATCCCATTGCACGTTATAGATTGCAGGCAGCGCTTCTCCGCCATTGTCGAAAAAAACCTTGTAGATGAGTATATTCGTGGCAGAACCCCTAACCCGTGTATCATTTGCAACAGCGAAATCAAGTTCAAATATCTCTACGAATACGCAATGGCTCACGGCTTTGATAAGATAGCTACGGGTCATTACGCGAGAATAGAGGAGTCGGACGGCGTCTATTCAATAAACCGAGCGCTTGACGAAAAAAAGGACCAGACCTATATGCTCTGGCGCCTTCCTCAGCACGTTTTGAAGGAGCTTTTTCTTCCGCTTGGCGATAAGATAAAGGGCGAGATACGCACGCAGGCGCACGCTGCGGGCATCAGCGCGGCATCTCGGGACGAGAGTCAGGAAATATGCTTTATACCCGACACGGATTACGCCTCGTTTATCGAAAGCCGCGTGGGAAAAAGTAAAAAAGGTTATTTTATAAATAAGGAAGGAAAAATTCTCGGCGAGCATAACGGCATTATCCGCTATACGGTAGGCCAAAGAAAGGGACTCGGAGTCTCCGTCGGAAAAAGAATGTTCGTTACAGAGATAAATCCTTTGGAAAATACCGTAACCCTCTCCGACTGTGACCCCGTAAGGAGCGAGGTATATATTGACGGTATAATCTTTTCATCCGCAGCGCCGATGAAGGAGGGAGAAACGCGCGAGTACGACGTTAAGCTGCGCTATCTCCAAGCTCCCGTTAAGGCGGTGCTGACCTACCTCGGCAACGGATGCGGAAAGGTAGAGCTTGCGGCGCCCGTACGTGCCGTAACACCCGGTCAGTCCGCGGTATTTTACGAGGGCAAGCGCC
>JAZRNI010000142.1:0-2092 GCA_045648105.1 Eubacteriales bacterium
CAATTACAGGCGATATTAATTGCGAGGTTTTAGAAATAGAAAATGTTGTATTCGGTGAACCAAATAATGAAAATATTCAAAATCAGCCTTATATCATTATCACGCACAGAAGGCATATTGGTGAGGTTATAAGACAGGCAAAGGCTAACGGCGTGAACCTTCTTCTTCCTCTCGATGCGGCTATCGCGGCTGAGTTCCCGAACCCTATCGACGCTCCCATCGACGTTGAGTACGTAGATATCACTGCTATTCCTGCTGATAAGATGGGCCTTGATATAGGTCCTAAAACGTCAAAGCTCTATTCCGATGCGGTTCTTAGCGCAAAGACTGTAGTTTGGAACGGTCCTATGGGCGTATTTGAAAACCCCGTTCTTGCTAAGGGTACTATCGCGGTAGCAGAGGCACTTGCGGAAAGCGATGCTATCACTATCGTCGGCGGCGGCGACAGCGCGGCAGCTTGCGAGCAGCTCGGCTTCGCTCCCAAAATCACACACATTTCCACAGGTGGCGGCGCATCGCTTGAATTCCTTGAGGGCAAGGACCTTCCCGGCGTGTCTTGCTTGCTTGATAAGTAATTTTGGCGAAATTTGAAGAAAACTTTTTTATAAATAACTAAGGAGAATAAAATGAGAAGAACAGTTATAGCAGGCAACTGGAAAATGAATATGACTCCCTCAGAGACAAAGGCGTTTATTTCGTCTCTTGCTCCTATGGTAGCAGGACTTGATAAGTGCGATATCGTTCTTTGCGTTCCTGCAATAGATATCCCTGCGGCAGTTGAGGCAGCGCGCGGTACTAATATCAAAATCGGCGCTGAAAACGTACATTTCAAGGAGTCCGGTGCGTATACAGGTGAGATAAGCGCTAAAATGCTTGTAGAGTCAGGCGTGGAGTACGTTGTTATCGGCCACTCCGAAAGAAGACAGTACTTCGGTGAAACCGACAAAACCGTAAATCTTCGTACAAAGGCAGCTCTTTCGGCAGGCCTTAAGGCAATAGTTTGCGTTGGCGAAAGCCTTGAAGAGCGCGAAATGGGCTATACCGAAACCTTGCTTAAATATCAGACGAAAATGGCTCTTACAGGAGTTTCGGCTGACGAGCTTAAAAACGTAATCATCGCGTACGAGCCCGTTTGGGCTATCGGCACGGGCGTTACCGCAACGGCAGAGCAGGCTGACGAGGGCAACGGCTTTGTCCGCGACGCTGTAAGGGAGGCTTACGGTAACGACGCAGCAGAGAATATCACCGTTCAGTACGGCGGCTCTATGAACGACGCTAACGCTGCTGAGCTTCTTTCCAAGCTTAACGTAGACGGCGGCCTTATCGGCGGCGCGTCTCTCAAAACCGACAAATTTACCGCTATAGTAAAGGCGGCAAACGCTTAAAGAACAAAATGGGGCAAGGATACGCCTAATCGCTTATCTTAGCCCCAAAACCTTAGTCATTATTTCTAATAAATTAGAAATCGAATCTTCAATTATTGCATTTTGCAGTATTTTTCGCATAATTATTGTCATATTTATACAAAATACCAAAGCAAAGTATAGCAAATTTGACAGTAGGAATAGAGAAAAAACTTTGATATAATAAATTATGTAAAAATATAAATTTTAAGGAGAAAACAAAATGGCAGGTCTTTCACTCAGACACATTTACAAAAAGTATCCGGGCGGTGTTGTAGCCGTATCCGACTTCAACCTTGAAATCAGAGATAAGGAATTCCTTATTTTCGTTGGTCCTTCGGGATGCGGTAAGTCAACGACTCTCCGTATGATAGCAGGACTTGAGGAGATTTCCGAGGGTGAGCTTTATATCGGAGATGATCTTGTAAATGATGTAGCTCCTAAGGATAGAAAGATAGCGATGGTTTTCCAGAACTACGCACTTTATCCTCATATGTCAGTTTATGATAACATGGGATTTGCACTTAAACTCAGAAAGGTTCCGAAACAAGAAATCGACAAGAGAGTAAGAGAAGCAGCTAAGATTCTCGATATCGAACATCTCCTTGACAGAAAGCCAAAGGCTTTGTCAGGTGGTCAGAGACAGAGAGTTGCGTTGGGTAGAGCTATCGTTCGTGAACCTAAGGTAT
>JAZRNI010000143.1:0-23357 GCA_045648105.1 Eubacteriales bacterium
GGTAACCTTATCCATAGCGTCTGCAATAAGATTTCCGATGGCCTCGTCGCCTGCGGAAACGGAGCCTACACGCGCGATGTCCTCTCTGCCGTTGACAACCTTAGACTGCTTTTTCAGCTCGTCTACTGCTGTTTCAACTGCTTTTGCTATGCCTTTACGCAAAATCATAGGATTTGCGCCTGCGGTAACGTTCTTCATACCCTCGTGGATAAGCGCCTGAGCAAGAAGAGTTGCAGTAGTAGTGCCGTCACCTGCCGCATCGTTCGTTTTAGTGGCAACCTCGCGCACGAGCTGAGCGCCCATATTTTCAGCAGGGCAGGAAAGCTCTATTTCCTTAGCGATGGTTACGCCGTCGTTAGTAATAAGGGGCGCGCCGTATTTCTTTTCGAGAACGACGTTTCTGCCCTTAGGTCCAAGTGTAATTTTTACCGTATCGGCAAGCTTATCAACTCCGCGAAGGAGTGCTCCTCTTGCCTCGGTGCCGTAAAGTATTTCCTTTGCCATTTTTCATTCATCTCCTAAAAATTATTCTACTACTGCAAGTATATCAGACTGCGAGGTGATAGTATACTCCACGCCGTCAAGCTTGATATCAGTACCGGTATATTTTGCAGTGATAACCCTTTGTCCGACCTTGAGTGTCATTACGACCTCCTTGCCGTCAACGAGTCCGCCGGGACCTACCGCAACGATTTCACATACGTCGGGCTTCTCCTTTGCGCTGTCAGGCAGGATAATGCCGGCCTTGGTAGTCTCAAGCGCTTCAACCTTTTTGAGAACCACCTTATCGAGTAGGGGCTTTAATGTCATTTAAGTTTCCTCCAAAAATATAATATTTACTATTCATTCCACATTTTACCACACAAGACGGATAAAATCAATACCTATTTGTTAACTTTTCTTCTTTATTTTAGGAAAGCTCCTTGCGGAGGATTGATAAAATTTTCTTTTCCTCGCGAGAGACCTTGACCTGCGTTATGCCAAGCACCCTTGCCGTCCTTTCTTGGGAGAGGTCCTTATAGTAGCGCAGAATTACGATTTTGCGCTGAATTTCATTAAGACGCTCAAGAGCAATTTTTATGGCTATACGTTCAAGACTCCGCTCCTGCTCGCCCTCGTCGAAAACAAAGGCTGCAAGCGTCTCCGAGTCCTCGCCCTCGTATACACATTCATCTAGTGAACGCACGGGAAGCGAGGCGCAAAGGGCAAGGGACGCCTCCTCGGCGCTAACGCCGACGCTTCTTGCAATATCAGAGATATGAGTTGACAGTCCTTCGCTCTCACGCCTTTCCTTTTCGAAAAGGATTTTTGCAGAGAGTCTTTTATTCTCCCGCGAGACCTTTATCATACCGTCGTCTCGCAAAAATCGCCTGATTTCCCCGAATATGAGCGGTACGGCATAGGTCGAAAATGCACAGCCCCGTGTTAAATTAAAGCTGTTTATTGCCTTGACAAGCCCGAGTGTTCCTATCTCGCAAAGCTCGTCTATATCGGAGTGCCGATAGGTAAATCTCGATGCTATATTATACACAAGCGGGCGGTTGATAAGAGCAAGCTTTTCACCTGCGCTCTTGTCGCCTTCCCTGTATTTTTCAATGAGCGCGGTGTTGGTATCGTATAAGTTTTCCTTGGTTTTTTGCATTTCTTTTTATTCGGACAAAACCTTCCGCATAAGGACTGTCGTTCCCCGTGAAAGCTTGCTTTTTACAGTAAGCTCATCCGTAAAGCTCTCCATTACGAGAAAGCCCATTCCGCTTCTCTCCCCTGCTTTATCCGTGGTATAGCTTGGCATACGCGCAAGCTCAACGTCCTCTATACCAACACCGTTGTCTGATATTTCAATTGTTATTTCGCGCGTGTCATAGAGGCGTACGGATATGTAAATATAGGCTTTATTTTTGTCCTTCTCGTCACGGTAGCCGTGCACTATGCAGTTGGTCACAGCCTCAGATACCGCGCACCTTATATCGCCAAGCTCCTCGACCGTAGGATTAAGCTCCGCGCAAAAGGCGCTTATTACCGCGCGGCACACGCCCTCGTTGACACTTTTTGCGGGCAGGCGAAGCTTCATTTCGTTTTGTATTCTCTTCATTTATTTTCTCTCCCCTCGATTATTTGAAGTCCGTCTATTTTTGTAAGTCCGGAAAGTTTTACGAGCTTATAATTCGTCTTGGAAAGTCCTACGAGCTTAACGCACGTGCCTATGGATTTTGCCTTTTCCACTCTGCCCATAATAAGACCGATGCCGGAGCTATCCATAAAGTTGACCGACGAAAAATCAAGTATCAGCACCGTAGGTCTCACGTTATAGAGGCGCGAGTCAATTTGAGAGCGCACCGCCACGGACGAGTGGTGGTCAATTTCACCGACAATTTTAATGCGCAGCGCTTCCTCTTCTTCAATAATTACAATTTTTTGTTGCATTATATTCATCCTCCGCTTTGAGCCTTCCTTAAATTTTACTTCCAAAAAGAATTATATACTACCTTATATAAAGAAATTTGTCGCAATAGCGTATGACAAAAAGATTTTTTCCTTTTACTAAAGGTCATCTATTAGGTGAAGCTTTTTTGCTATGTTCTCCTTTATAAGAGTCTTATACCTCTTATACGTAATCTCACTCAGAAAATGAAGGCTTGTTTTTGCATATCCCGTTCTCCTGCCTATTTCTTTTACGTAAAGCTCGGCGTATCTCTCACCTCCTATCTCGCACGCCGCGTCGAATATCTTGAAATTATAGTAGCGAAACTCCGTATCGGTACGCTTAGTAACGCTTTTGTTTTCAAGCGCCTCCTTTCTTCTGAAATAGTCGTGGCAAAGAGCAACGACAAGCGCATCTACGCTCTCGCTTAATATCCCATCTCGCATAACGTTTCCCTCAATTCATCCTCAAGAGAAATCAGCTCCTCGCGAAGTGAGCGAAGCTCGGAATACGCATCCTGAGCACGTGCGAGGGTGTCCTCGAGTGTAATTAAAAATTCCTTCGGATTTCCGCATCGCTCGTCATTTATAATGTCAGTTAAGAGGGTCCGTGGATTAAGTCTCTCTGCCGCAACGTGTATATTCTCGTTAATGTCACGCATATCCTCGCGGATTTCGTCCGTCGTGCGGTAGAGAGTAGGCCTTATGCCAAATTCATTTTTTGAATTCCTATACATTTTGTCACCTTTCTCGTTATTTTTGTGAATAAGTCTCTTGTTACGTGACTATAATAGCATAGAAAAAGTCACTTGTCAAGTGATTTTTCAAAAAAATTCCAAAACTTTTTTAGAAAAACTATTGAATTTCAAGTGACTTTATGCTACACTAAAGTTACATAATTCGTGACAAAACTTCGAAATGCGACAAATTTAAACGATAGGGACGGTGAATTTTGAATGATAGGCAACAGATTACGGGAGCTTAGAAAGCAAAAGGAATACACGCTTGAGGAGCTTGCGACGCTTGTAGGAACGAGCAAGCAGACGATACAAAGATATGAAAGCGGGGTTATTGCAAATATACCGCCTGAAAAAATAGAGGCGCTTGCGACAGCTCTCGGCACTACACCGACGACTCTTATGGGTTGGGATAACGACGTTCCGAAATTTGAGAATATCGTAGGGATTTCAACGCAGACCCTGCCCGTGCTCGGACACATTGCGTGCGGTGAGCCTATTTACGCATCCGAGGAGCACGAGGGCTACGTGGCAATGGGGCGCAAACTTGACGCCGACTTCTGTCTTATAGCCAAGGGTGACTCTATGACGGGCGCCAGGATATACGACGGAGATATAGTTTTTATACGCTCTCAAAGCACAGTTGATAACGGCGAAATCGGAGTAGTAATAATAAACGACGAGGCTACGTTAAAGCGCGTTTACTTCTACCCTGAGGAAGAAAAGCTGATACTTGTTGCGGAAAATCCGCGCTACGCGCCGTTCGTGTACGTTGGCAAGGAGCTTGAACGCATCAAAATTCTCGGTAAGGCGGTTGCCTTTCAGAGCAGGATAATCTGAATACAAGAAGCCCCGCCTTTGATAGCGTGATTTGTCCGTTAAAGACATCACGCTATCAAAGGCGGGACTTTTAATTTAGATAGATTTAATCATATTTGAATCTGCTATTTCTATATACGCATTGCCGTCAATGCTTGCGACAAGCTTTGAAAGATAGCTTGTCACGGGGTACTCGGTGAAGTAGTGACCTGCTTCGATAAGATTTATACCCATCTCGCTTGCTTCTTCCATAATATTATATGAAATTCTGCCCGATAGATAAGTATCTGCGCCTGCTTCTATGGCATCCTTTACAAAGGACTTGCCGTCGCCCCCGACCAAAGCCACGCGCTTTACGGGATTATATGCGTCAGCAATACGGACCGCGTCTGCTCCGAGAGACATTTTAACGACGTCTGCAAACTGCTCAAGGTCGTAATCCTCTGTCAATATACCGATTCTGCCCATATCGCCCTCACCAAAGCTCGTTACCTCGGTAAGACCTAGTATGCCTGCAAGAATATCGTTGACACCGCCCTTTACCTTATCGAGTCTTGTATGAAAGGAGAAAACGGAGACGTTGTTCGTGATGAGCTTGATGATTTTGCGCGCGACGTGCATATCCTCGGTAATTCTCGTAATAGGCGTGAAGATAAGCGGATGATGTGAAATAATCAAATCGAAATTGCGCTCGATGGCGTAGTCTACGATTTCCTCAGTTACGTCAAGAGCAATAAGTACGTTATTAACCTCGCTCGTGGTATCGGCGCAGCACATAAGTCCGTCGTTATCCCAGCTTTCGCGAAGCTCCTCAGGCACTGCGTCTGAAAGCTTTTCATAAAGCTCTTTTACTTTCACTTTAAGTCCCTCTCAAATTCAGAATTTTATCTATTTCGCTAAGTATTTTTTCCTTTTCCTCGGTATCGCCTCCACAATGGCGCAGCCCCTTTATGCTCTTGACAATTCCACGGCGCCGAGCCAAGAGGTACCCTCTTTTAGCATCGTTTAATTCGCCACGGGTGCTATCCTTGCCAAGCTCAGAGTCAAGCTCGGAGAGCTGCTCGCATATACCGGTATAGCGCACGAGTAGGGTTTGATAGTACTTGCCCTTATCAGCGCAATACTCCTCGCACGCGACCTCAAAGCCCAGCGCGTAAAGCCCCCGTCTGAGCGTTGCCTGCCTTGACATTGGCTGTAAAATCAGATTGACTCCGTCCTTCAGCATATCAACGGCACGGCTTACTATATCAAGGATAAGCTCACCGCCCATACCGCACACGGCGGCATCGGTGAAGCGGTGGCTTGAAAACGCGCAAAAGCCGTCCGAAAGCAAAAATTCCAGCTTGTCGCAAACGCCGTGTTCACACGCATTTTTATATGCCGAGGATAGCGGAGCTTGGTTTATGTCAGCGCATATTGCCCGCTCTATTTTGCCGCTTTGGAGCAGAAATATGGGCAAATAACCGTGGTCGGTGCCGACGTCGGCAAGCACCGCACCCTGACGCACGTGCTTTGCGACACTCAGAAGCCTGTTAGTAAGGCTAATCGGGGCCATTATTTTTTGCTCGAAAGATGAGCGTTGATTTTTTCTACAAGCGCGTCGGCATCTGTGCCGTGAACCATGCACGCCTGCTCAATAGACTCACCTCTGGAGTGAGGGCAACCGAGACAGTGCATACCAATCTCAAAAAAGTATTTTGCGGTATCTACGTCAAAATCAAGGATATCGCCGATAAGTGTTTGCTTTGTTACTACCATTTTTCAAAGCTCCTTTTTAATTATTTTTACGCATAAAGTATAACATATAGAGTATGGAAAGTCAACTACCTATTTATAATTTTGTGTTGACAAATCCCGGTTTATGTGTTAAAATAGTCCGATATGAATTTACTCTGATATTTTGGAGGCGACGCAAATGATAGTTGCGCTTGAAGAGGCAAAAAGAAAGCTGACGGAGCTGCGCGAGGTAGTAGCCGAGCTTAAAAATCAGCTTGGTATCGAACAAGCCAAGGAACGCTATGCAACCCTTGAAAGGGAGACTATGGTACAGGATTTCTGGCTTGATACCGAAAAGTCCTCAAAGAAGCTGCAGGAAATAAAGCAGTTAAAGGACAAGGTGGAGGGGTACGAGGAGCTTGTGATGAAGCTTGAGGATGCGTACACCCTTTGCGAGATGGCTATAGAGGAAAATGACGAGAGCTCTGTCGAGGAGGTAGTGACCGAAACCGAATATATTGAAAAGGAGTCCGAGAAGAAGAGAATCGAGATGCTCCTTTCGGGCCCGTATGACAAAAACAACGCCATTTTATCATTTCACCCCGGAGCGGGCGGAACGGAGGCTCAGGACTGGGCGTCTATGCTCTACCGTCTTTATACACGCTGGGGCGAGAAGCACGGATATAACGTAAAGCTTATTGACTGGCTTGACGGAGACGAGGCAGGTCTTAAATCAGCTACAATTATGATTGAAGGACTTAACGCATACGGATATCTTAAGAGCGAAAACGGCGTTCACCGCTTGGTGCGAGTATCACCCTTTGACTCCTCGGGCAGACGTCATACGTCCTTTGCATCGGTTGAGGTAATGCCTGAGCTTGAGGACGATAACACTATCGTTATACGCGACGAGGACATTGAGGTTACGGCGCACCGCTCAAGCGGTGCGGGAGGTCAGCACATCAACAAGACTGACTCGGCAATAAGAATCGTACACAAGCCCACGGGAATCGTGGTGGGCTGTCAGACCGAGAGAAGCCAGCTCCAGAACAAGGAGACGGCTATGAAAATGCTCCGCGCAAAGCTTATGGAAATCAAGCTGCGTGAGAAGCTGGAGCGCATTGAGGATATTCAAGGCAACAAGGCCAATATCGAATGGGGCAGCCAGATAAGAAGCTACGTGTTTATGCCATATACCCTCGCAAAGGATACGAGGACGGGATTCGAGGACGGAAACATCGACTCCGTAATGGACGGAAACATCGACGGCTTTATCAATGCTTATCTTAAGGGTGAATCCAAGGAATAAAAAAATACGGACAGTCTTAAGGCTTATGCCCCGGGACTGTCCGTTTTCTTTAGTCAAGATACGCTTTCATAAGAGATAAAATACGCTGTAGGTCTGTTTTTTTGGCGTTCGCTTTGATAACAAGAGTGAGATTTGAGCGCCTGAAAATTTCCTTTGCACAGAGATTAAGCCTCTCGGGAGTTATAGCCTCGTAGCATTTTGAGCGAGCGTCAATATCCCGATAGCCTTGGTCCATTACGTGGTTGTCGTATGCGAACGTGAAGGCAAGCTCGCGCGCGTCATCAAAAAGCAAGCGCGAATTTTTAACGTAAGTCGCCTTCATCATATCCTCATCCGAAAGGACGGTTTTTGTAAATGACGAGAATATCGAGAGCGCCATTTCCAAGGAGCGGTACAGCTCCTTTTCCTTTACCTCAAAGCTTAAGGAAAAATTACCTATATTTTTATATCTGTCGCTTGAGGAGCTGATATCGTAAAACATTCCCTCCTCCTCGCTCATTTTAACGAAAAAGGGCGATGAGTAGCCGTTAAAAAGAATATCGTAAATCAAATCACCCTCGGGCACAGTGACCTTTTCCATATCGATATCGAAGGTGAATTTAAGTGAGGTGCTACTTGAATTTTTGATAATTATACTGTTCTCACTCTCCGTGCGTCTGAAGAAATAACGCGACACGGGTGCCACGTTCGAGCGCATCTCTCCGCTTTTTATATCGTATTTTTCAATTTCGGCAAGAAGTATATCAACGTCGCTCGGGGCAAAATTGCCCGTGAGGTAGAAAAAGACGTTTTCTTTGTTTGTGATTTTTTCACGATAGCTGTTAAGCCTTGAGCGGTTGATTTTATCAACGCTCCCCTGTGTACCGAGAATTGAGGATGCAAGAGAGGTGCCAGAATGAACGGACTCCGCAGAAAGAGAGCTGAGGGAGCTTTTTTCATCGCTCTCGCGGATTTCTGCCTTTATTCTTTTGCGCTCGGCATCTATCCCCTTTTTATCAAGAATAATGGGAGATAAAACCTTGGTGATAAGAGAGGCACAGAAGGAGAAATTCTCCTTGACTCCGCCCGTATAGAACTGACACATTTCCGAATAGGTGGATGCATTAAATTCAACGGCGCGTCTGTCAAGCTCCACGTAGAGCGAGTCGCCCATAAGTTTATTTACGTTTCGTATTGCAACGTGCTCGAAGAAGTGGGTGATACCGCACTCGTCCTTCTCCTCGTAAATACTGCCCGCCTTGAAAAACAAAGAGAGATGAAAGCCGTTTAAGGCTTCATTTTTATAGGTGTAAACACTGACTCCGTTTTTGGATTCGTATCTTTTTTCCATTTTAACCCTATGGGGACTGCCGCAAAGCATGCGTCAGTCCCCGTTTTTCTTTTTTAATCTATTTTCTTATCTATTTTAAATCTCGTGATTTTTCTTGAAGTGTTCTTAGGAAATTCCTCTGTACGGATTTTTATGACATCGACCTTTTTGTAGGGCGGGTTTTTAGAATTGATTTTCTTGATAGCCGTATCAAAATGCGCCTGTGCATCGTCGATATTACGAAGCTTTAATGCCTCGTGGTCAGGGAATATTTCCGCAACGATAAGCTCGTCGTTGTTCTTTGTCTCGCCCGCATAAACGACAACCTCAGAAACACCGTATACACCCTGTATATCAGTCTCGATTTCCTCGGGATATACGTTCTTACCGTTGGAGAGAATTATAAGGTTCTTATATCTGCCCGTGATGTAAATCCACTGGTCATCACCGTCCATAATTACCTTGCCGCAGTCACCGGTTCTGAAATATCTTTTGCCGTTAACCTCTATAAATGCATCTCTGGTGGCTTCCTCGTTTTTGTAATAACCGAGCATTACGTTAGGACCCGTGTAGCAAATTTCGCCTTCTCCGTTTGCGTCAGGCTCGTGAATATGGACGTGGCCGCCTATGATGGGCAAGCCTACAGAGCCCGTTTTTCTGCACTCGTTTCTGTTACAGGAGATGAGGGGCGCGCACTCGGTAATGCCGTATCCGTTAAGAATCACGACTCCTATTGATTCAAAGAAATCTATGATGCTCTGGTTAAGAGCGGCTCCGCCGGATATAATCATTTCAAGCTCGCCGCCGAAGTTCGAAAGAACGCTCTTGCCAAAGAATTTTTTGCGAAGGTCTATACCTATCTTGCGAAGCGCGTTTGAAAGCTTGATAAGGAATTTAAGTCCGCCAAGCTTGCCCGTTTTCTCCGCGGTTGCCATAATGCGCTTATAGAAGGTCTCGACAAACAAAGGAACGAGCACGAGGTGCGTCGGCTTGAAGTCACGGAGCTCGCCCATTATATAGCGAAGACCTGAGGAAATGTATATCTCACAGCCCTGCGCGTAGTGACCTACAATATTGACGGTGGAGCCAAAGGTGTGGTGTGGGGGAAGCGCCAAAAGCGTCTTATAGGTGATTTGGAAATTATACATACCCTGCTCCATATCCGAGCAGATATTGTGAGAGGTAAGCATAACGCCCTTACCCTTGCCGGTAGTACCTGAGGTGAACACTATTGATGCAAGCTTATGGGGGTCGAGCTTATAGTCAAGATAGCTGTTATCGCCGTCCGCGACCCTCTTTTCACCGTTTGCGATAAGCGTGTCGAGCGAGAGTGTGTTTTCACGAAGCTCGCCCCAGCCGATGAGAGTTTTGAGCGTAGGAACGGCCAGAGAGATTTCGTCTGTTTTAGAGTTGATTACAGACGAATATACTATAAATTCGCACTCTGAGGTATTAAGTATAGACGCGATATCCTCAGCGGGAAGCTCCTTATCTATCGGAATTGTAACGGCGCCCATAGACATAAGCGCGAAATACGAAAAAATCCACTCGGGCGATGCCTCTCCGACGAGGGCTACGTTCTTATCCTGCATACCCATTGCGATAAACTCGGTAGCGAGAGCGCGCACCTTCTCGCGAGTCTCGGAGAAGGTATAATGCGAAATTTCCTTGCCGTTAGGATTTTTCTTATACGAAATAGCATTTTTGTCGGAAAATTTCTTAGCCGCGTTTTCCACCATCTCACGAACGTCTGAGAATTTAGTAGTCTCGTAGAGTGGGTAATTGTGCTTTCTGTTTTTCAAAGACATAATAATTTTTACCTTTCGTTTTTTACTTTATTAACACGACAATTCTATCACATTTGTCCATAAATGTCAATGGGTGAAAAGTTAAGCATTAAATCAAACACAAAAAGGCAGGGTATTTCAAGCGCCACTGCCTCTTTAAGCTGTAAAAAGCATGTATGGTTATGCGAACGGGGTGCCGAAAATGGCGGTCGCAACGGCGTACATCAGGGGAAGCGTTATTACGCATAGCGTGCAAGAAACGGTAGCCATTGATGCGCCCGTTTCCGAATCCCCACCGTATGCCTCGGGGAATACTACCGTATTGAGACCCAGAGGGGTTGCGGTTGCGAAAAGGCATAAGAACAAAACGTCGTTGCCTATTGATATTGAAAAGATGGAATTTATGAGTGTTTTTAAGCCGAACAGCGCCGAAATCAGGACGGTGGGAATGACTATAAGGCGCAAAACCGTAGCTATGTAAACCTTTTTGTTTTTTAGCATAGGCAAAATGCTGTATCGCGCTATAGTTACACCGGTAAGCAGCATTGCGACAGGTCCCATACAGCCTTTTAAGCTATCAAGTGCGGATGCTAAAAAGCTCGGGATAAATTTACCGATGCCCGAAAGTCCGACGGCAATACCCAAGAGCATTGCCAACGTGGAGGGATTTAAAACATGTTTTAATTTAGAGCCGTTGTCTTTATCGCGCGGAATAAGTATTCCTATACCCCACACGTAAATTACGAGCTGAAAAGGCAGACAGAAAAGCTTATAATAGGCGAGGGCTTCATCTCCGAAGATTGCCATAACGACAGGGTCTCCGACATAGCCCAGGTTGGCAACCGCGAGGCTGTAGCTGTATATGCACCTTTTTCGGTAATCGTTCTTTACAAAAAGCCGAGAGAGCGGAATTGCTATTGCCATTGCCAAGGCTACGGTGAAACTTGACAAAAGGACGTTCGTTGCGTGAGTAGAAATACTCTTTACCGTAAAGTAGCGTTGCATCGTGGTAAAGCTGAGCGCGGGGCAGAATACGTACGTCTCAAGCTTTGCCATCACCTTAGACGACGAGTCCGGCAAAATTTTAGCTTTACACAGCGTATAGCCTAATGCTATACAGCAAAACAGTGTTAAAAGCGGTGTGAGAGTTGCTAAAAATACCGCCAATCATTCCCCCTCCTCTTCTTTAAAGCTTGGCTTTTATTATAGCATAAAGTAGGTAGCATGTCAACGGTATTTTTATATATTCTATTAAGTTTTATAAAATTGAGAGGCTGTTACTCAGAACATCCACAAATGATACGATCTTGTACCGTCATACTTCCTATACCAGTCGTAATTAAGCTCTGTGCCGTCAGGTGTACGGTACTTTGACGCGACGTTATGCGCAAGCCAATCTACAGGGGTAGCGCCAAGTCCGCCCTGCGAAGCGGTTTTGTATATACCGCGAATACGGCTCATCTGCTCTTTAGTAAGTATTCCGGGCGTTACCGATGCCAAGGTTACAACTCCCGTAGCAGCGCACATCTCCATAAAGTCGAGGTTGAGGTCTGCGTCCACCATATCGGTAAATGCGGCGCAATCCGGGTCTACGCTGAAGAAGGTATTATTCTGAGGAAGGCGCACCATTGCCCTGCCACCGTTCTTTCGTGTTATTTCAAAGCTTCTGCCGGATGTATCGTCTCCCGAGCGCTGGCAGGCGTGGATTCCAGCCGTTATGTGGTTAATGGTGTTGCATCCGATAACTACACGATTTCCCGCCGCGCTTTGAATTGTGCTGTAAAGTCTTTTTAAAATCTGGCAGTTTGTAAGAGTGTTATCATAGAAATTCTGACCCATTTCCTCGCCGGGAGCGACCTTTAAGACGTCCACAGTGGTAAAATCGTGCTTGATAAGATCATATCCCCAGCTCGCAATCATAGCTACGTTTTGATACGTCATTTGAAGCACCTCGGGGTGGGACGGGTCAAGGATAAGTCCGGTTGTCTCGTGATATCTTACCGGCATAATCATTTCTTCGGGAACACCGATGCTTGTGAACAGGGGTCTGAACCAAATTCCCGCCTTCGCGCCCTTTTCGTTGATTTTGCGCGCGGTCTCCTCCATAGAGTAGAAATTCATATTGGTTCTGTCCCACGGACCGCCGTTGTACGCGCCCTGCTTTTCGCTTGAATATCTGTTTATCTGCCAGCCGTCATCAATAACCATATGAGGCTCACATACGCAGTCCGAGCACATTTCCATAAGATAATCGGTTTCCGCCATAACGGTATTGTGGCTGATGTTTCCGTATGCCCAATACCAGTTGTTGACACCGAAAATAGGCTTTTCTGGCAGTACGGGATTTTCACACATTGTCTTGCAGAAATTTCTGGCTGCTTCATATGGCGTTTCATACCAAGCGCCCTCTCTGCATACCACGCTTACTGCGTTAAGGGGCTCTTTGAGATGAACTCCGGCTCCGCCGTTTCTTAAGTCCAGCCAAAGGGTGATACCAAACGGGTCGCATTGGAAATAGCAAAATGCGTTAGCGCCCGTCTTGACACCGAACGAGTTGAGCTTTTCTCCGTCGTATGCGTGGAAATACCACGGCATCTGCCGTTCGGGGCGAAGCGCGTTCCATCCGAAGGCGTCATTGCAACGCTCGTAGGCATCGCCGTAGGTCAAAATGCAATCTGACATATCGCCTCTCCAGCGGAGCTTTACTCTTTTGATGGGTTTTGCACAAGGATATACGATTACGTCGGCACATCCGTCTTTTACGATATATTCGAGCTTTGTAATTTGCTCTTCCCTGTTTTGGGGCTCCTCAAAACGAATTCCGCTGTCCTCGTATTGAAAAAGTACGCTGTCGGGCTCTCTTAGCAGGTTAATATAGCTATTTTTCATTTTTGCTTTCTCCCTTATGTAATAATTTTGTTCTCTATCTGTCATTATAACACAGATACTTTATAAAATCCATTGACTTTTGTGCTTAAAATATGTTAAAATGTTGTTATATAAAATTTGAGGTGGTTTATGAAACGTGAGGTAATTATTGATAAATTATCCGGAGAGCGGGACATTTCCCCATCTTACGCGGGCTTTGAAAAATGCGAAAGCTCGTACAGCTTCGGCCCTTATGCGAGGAGCACCTATCTTATACATTATTGTCTTTCCGGACGCGGGACCCTGTACGACAGGTACGGTGAGCACAAGGTCAAGGCAGGCGAGCTTTTTATCATACGCCCCGGCGAGATTACGACGTATACGGCAGACGAAAACAATCCGTGGCATTACGTGTGGATTGGCCTTTCCGGAAAGCGCGCGCAAATTTTTTCAACCGACAGGTCTGTATATCCCTGCCCCGAGGTGGTATTCCGACGACTGTATAACGTCATTGAGACGGGCGAGAGCTGTCCCGACATTTATACATCAATAGTTTACGAGATAATATACAACCTGTTTTCGGAAAACGAAAAAAAGCAGGACGCGCTTACGAAAATTCAGAGATATATCCGCTATAACTATATGCAAGCGATAAGCGTGGAGTCTGTCAGTCGGCTTTTCGGATACGAGCGCACGTATCTTTACCGCATTTTCAAAAAACGTTACGGCTACAGCATCAAGGAATATATAGTCAAAATACGAATGGAGCACGCGAAAAGCTTCCTTTCGGAAGGGTATTCGGTACGCAAAACCGCGCTGATGACGGGATACGGTGATGAGTTTAATTTTTCAAGGGCTTACAAAAAATACTATTCGACTCCGCCCTCTCGAGCTGCGAGAGAGTAAGTATTTTTAACGATTATAACATATGAAAGCTATTAAAATGCTTAGCTACAAGGGTTTTTGATGAAAATTTTTGGGCTACATGCCGAAAATTTTATTTTTTCTTGAAAAGCATTGACTTTTGAACGTGAATATATCATAATATTGTTTGCTAAAAGCAAATTCACCGATTTTATTTAATCGCGGTCAATAAAAAAGGATACGGCCTCTAATGTACAATGTAGATTATAATTGCGCTGAATATAAGCGGTCGCGCGTTTCATATACGATTCAGTGCGCGTTTCGTTATTTCGTTTCCCTTTTACTGGCAGACACGTTTTCTTCAAAGCTATACATATATCTTGGATTCAGCCAAGCAACAACGGGCATTTTGAACTCGGTGATTTCGCTCGCGTTTATAGTGCAGTTATTATCTGTACTGCTGGTCAAAAACAGCCGTATCGTAAAAACACTTGTAATTATATTCAGCACCGGCGCCAATCTTCTTTTCGGATGCTTGTTTTTGACACCTCATATTTCGTTTTTAAGCGCGGATTCGAAGCGTAATCTTGCACTTGTATTAGTGATTGCCGCGTATGCCCTTCTTTATTTCGTAACGTCTATCTGCTATAAATGGGCGAACAGCTTTGTTGAGCCGGGGACTCTCGGATTTTTCTCGGCTAAAAAGGAAATGATTTCCCTTGCAGGCGGTGTTGTGTTTACGCTCGTTATGGCATACGTAATAGGAGTTTATGAAAAAAGCGGAAAGCTCACGGGCGGATTCAATTTTATTGCAATAACGATTTTCATTATAGCCGCGCTCGACCTTATTTGTCTTTCGCTTATCAAGCGCGACTGTCCGCAGGCAACGGCTTACGGCTGCGAAAAGCATTTTATAAATACCGTTAAGTATTTATTTACGAATAAAAGCTACGTCAAGATTGTCATTCTTACCGTTATTTATCAATGCGCGACTTACTTTACAGTTGGATTTATAGGACCTTATAAAAACGATATTCTCGGTACGGTGCTTGCCGCTACTATAGTGAATACAGTAGCAAGCGCTTTTCGTTTCTTCGCATCTATCCCCTTTGGCAAATTTGCAGATAAACGCTCGTATGTCAAGGGCTTCGGGCTCGGTCTGGCTGTATCAGCGGCGGCATATCTTTGTTGCGTATTCACAATGCCAAGCACATGGTACTTAATAGTGGGTTATGCCGTGCTTATAGCAGTTAGTTTGGCAGGCATAGAAAGCTCAAATATAAATATGGTATACAACTACGTTGAGCTTGACTACATAGAGGACGGTATTGCGATAAAATCGTGTATCAGCGGTCTTTTTGGATTTGGCGCGGCTCTCGTAGCCGGCAAGATAGTTGATATCGTTGAAGCCGCAAGGCCCGTAATATTCGGTTTTAAAATCGCACCGCAGCAGGTGCTTGCGCTCATTTCGTTATTACTTGTAATTACAGCGATGCTTTACGTGCATTTCGTTATCGCGAAGATAAACGTAAAGCGCCAATAAAAATAAAGATGGGAATTAGTTAAGTCTGATTCCCATCTTTATTTTTACAAATCCTTCATTGCGGGATTATTTATCAAAGCGCCGTTCTCCTCGAAGCGGGAGCCGTGGCAGGGGCAGTCCCAGCTACGCTCGTTCTTGTTCCACACAAGTCTGCAGCCAAGGTGGGTACATCTTCTGCTGCTCGGACGAATCAGATTGAGAACCGACTCAAGCGCGTTTTCAAGAAGGCGGGGATGGAGAATACTCCTATTTGGAGAGTAGACGTTCGCGTAGGTATTTTTCTTTCCTAAAATTAAGTCACAAAGAAGCTTTGATGCGACCATTGACGAGCTCATACCCCATTTATTAAAGCCTGTCGCGACGTACAAATTATCCGTACACGAGGAATATTTACCGATATACGGTACGCTGTCAAGGCTCATACAGTCCTGCGTGGCATAGTGAGTGAGCTCGCGTGATTTGGGATAGTATTTTTGAGCAAAGCCGCGCAGCTCATCCCAACCGCCCCCGTTCTTACCCGTACGGTGTGCGCCGCCGCCGAGCAGAAGCAAATTTTCGTAATTGCGAAATGACAGACCCCGCTTATCCTCGTCGACGTACATCCCGTTCAGTCTCTGCGCGTTTTCAAGTGCGATAACGTACGAGCGGTGCTGATACATTTTAAGAAAATAGAGACCGTGCTTATTGATGAACGGAAAATGCGTTGCTACGATAATTTTGTTAGCCACTATTTTGCCCTTATCGCTTATTGCGGTATTTCCGTCAAGCTTTTTTATCGCAGTATGCTCGTAAATTTCAAGATTATCAAGCAGAGAGAGGAGAAATTCAAGCGGATTAAACTGCGCTTGCGCGCTGTATTTTACAGCGCCTGCGATTTTGAAAGGGAGCGAGACATTTTTCGTAAGCTCACATTCAAGTCCCAGCTTTTTGAGTGCTGAAATCTCATTTTCAATTTTTTTCTGAGCGGAAAGAGAGTACACGTATGCGTCTTTTTCTTCAAAATGGCACTCCACCCTCTTGCAAAGCTCGCGGTATTTTTCGAGCGCTGACATTTGCGAGACCAGATATTCCCTTGCCTTATCGACACCGTAAGTGTTTATGAGCTTATCGTAAATCAGTCCGTGCGCGACTGTAATTTTTGCCGTCGTGTTTTTCGTTATCCCTGAGCAAAGTGAATTTGCCTCAACGAGCACCGCGTCTACACCGCTTTGTCGCAGCATATAGGCGCACAAAATGCCGCAAATTCCTCCACCTATAACCAAGACGTCGCACTTTCGCTCGCCTTCAAGGCTACTAAAGCTAGGAAAAGAAGCTGTTTTTTCCCATACTGAATCCATACGTTTTTTCACCGTCCCTGTTTTTTGTCTTTATAATTTAACCGGAAGGGACGGAAAATATGTGTATCGGTTTCAAAAGGGTGTATTTCCAGTAATTACATTTGAAATTCGGGTGGATTTTATGATATAATTATACACGGGTAGGGGTCTACCCTAAAAAAATTGGAGGTGCAGCAGATGAAAAAGCTGGTTATGTTTGCTATTAGTTTAGCGTTAGTTGCTGTTATGTTTGTGTTAAGTGTATCAGCTGCTACAACTCATACGGTAGTGCGCGGTGACACTATGTGGAAAATCGCCGTAAAATACGAGGTAGGTCTTAGCGAGATAAAGGCCGCGAATCCCGGGATTGCAAATCCCGACCTTATATACCCCGGACAGATTTTGAATATTCCGACAAACGACACGTCGGCTGCAAGCTACGAGCAAGAGGTTATACGCCTTGTAAACGAGATAAGACAGCAAAACGGTCTGAAAGCTCTTACATACGATTGGCAGCTTGCGCGCGTAGCGCGCTACAAGTCGCAGGATATGAAGGATAACAGGTATTTTTCGCACACGAGCCCCGTCTACGGCTCACCGTTTCAGATGATGAAGAGCTTTGGTATCACCTACAGAAGCGCCGGCGAAAATATCGCAAAGGGGCAAAGAACACCCGCCGCTGTAGTAAACGCATGGATGAATTCTTCAGGTCACAGAGCCAACATACTTAATTCTTCGTTCACACATATAGGCATCGGCTACGTGTCGGACGGCAATTACTGGACTCAGATGTTTATTGGGAAATAACACGGTATTTAAGTACTGAAAAAGCCTAAACCGAAATAAATCGATTTAGGCTTCTATTGGGAGCAATCTATGGAAAGGATACAAAATCCCAATGGGTGCATTTTAGCGTCAATGGGTGCAAAAATCATAAACACTACGATAAATTAGAATTTGTCAGACAAATATAATCAGAATAACTGCTGTAATGAGAAGAGCAATTCCAGCTATAAATTCTATTATTCCTACTCGTCGCGCATAGCTCTTATCTTTCCGTCCTGCTTTTAAATCTTCCTTAAAGCCATTGATGAGAGAATATTTATTTTTGAAGAAGATGAAGTAACCGAACGAGGTAAAAGCAAGCCCTAAGATAACAGCAATTATTTTTAAAGCTAACATAAATTCCCTTTGTCAAATTCTTATGTGTCCGTGCGTTTATTATATCACAAAGTCTAACTAATATAAAGGCGTGAGCCTTGTATATTATCAATTTCGCAGAAATTGCATATCACCAACACAGAGTGTTGTATATCATCAAACCGTTTAAACGACACATTTTTGCAAAACATTTTTGTATCTTTTAAACTCCAAATCATTCGGGCAAGTTTGGAGCACGAACGCAATGCGCCCTGTAAGCGATGTGAGATATGCAAAGCCGTCTTTTATACCTTGCTTGTTTACGTGACTTTCAAGCCCGAATTTTTCTATATAATACATTTCTTGGCGTATTTTCTTTTTGTACTGTTTCGTTAAGTTTATTTTCTCGTTGACGACGATACCTGTTACTGTCTGTCGCTTTATGCTCGGAATAACCGCCGTTTTTCAATTCTTCAAAAACAAACCAAGTTTCTTTAATTCTTCTTTCACAAATGTTATTATTTCTTTCGCATCAAAATCTCCGGAAAAAGTCATATCATCACAGTATCGTGTATAGGAAACGCCTTTCGATCGGCAATGTGCCCCGATTTTTTCATCAAAATCATACATAATGATATTGGTTATTGCCGGAGATGTTGGCGCACCTTGCGGAAGAGACTCTTTATAGTAACAGAGCATTGTAAGCAAAATTCGAATAGGCTCTGAAAATTTCTCTTCATAAAACACAACGTCTTTTACTGCCGAGTAAATAATATTGTCAAAGAATCCTTCAATATCAAGCTTGAGTATCTTTTTCTTGTTAACATGCAAACGCGCATTATTTTGCACGTTACTACACAACTTATACGCTGTTGCATATTTCGAAACGGGGTAATATGCCAAAATGTTATCTGCAATAGACCTTTGCACGTTTTTTAAAATCAAATCGGGAACGGAGAGTTTTCGTTTTGTTCCGTCACTCTTCGGAATGAACACGGTACAATAGTGCTTTTCAAGACGGTTACTCAATCCGTACAAGGTTTTGGCTGGATAACCAAGAACTTTTTCTATTGAACTAAGTTCCTTATAAACTATCATGAAACCTCTCCTTCCCGATTTTTTAGAACAACACTAATTTGCATGGCTAAGCGCAGAGATGTAGATTAGCAAGACGAAGCTTGCGTAGCCTTGCGGTCGCTACATTGGCGCGGTTAGACTGAGCGGAACAAACTCGTTTAGCAAAAGTTTCTGAAGAGCGCTCGCGACTCGGAAGAAAGCTTTTGTAGAGCTTGTGTAGTGAATACGATAAATATGAGTGAAAAGATGACGACTCGCCATCCCTTTCGCAAAAAACGAAATACACTGTTGTTCTATGCTGATTATACAATAGATTCATATGATTGTCAACATTTTCAGCTTTGTGTATGGAGAAAATATAATCCTTGGCACCGCAGGGCGCGGGAGTAGACTCTCCGCCTGCGGCTTACGAGCGAGCTTTCAGATCTTCGAACGGCAAATGCGAACCCATATTCCAAGTGCGTTGCACTTGGAATATGGGTTCGACGTGAGTACGAGTCACCAAAAGAAAAACCACCCAATCCAAGTTCGGATTAGGTGGTTTTTGGTGACTCGTACGGGAATCGAACCCATGTTACAGCCGTGAAAGGGCCGTGTCTTAACCGCTTGACCAACGAGCCGAGAATGGTAGCGGATGTCGGATTTGAACCAACGACCTGCCGGGTATGAACCGGACGCTCTAGCCAACTGAGCTAATCCGCCATCTTTTTTGAGGGTAAACCTCAAATCTCGCTAGGGTATTATAGCATATAAAAAGATAAAAGTCAAGGTGTTTTTTAAATTTTTTGCGTTTTTTGCACTTTTTATCCTTTAAAACGCGCCTTGCGTGTTTTTTCTTGTGCTTTTCACGCAAGGCGCGGCTTTATATTTTTATTGATTTGCTTTAAGCGCGGCACGCTTTTGAGCCGCAATTCTCTTGCGCTGGGGAGTGTTCAGAATTACCTTACGCAAGCGGATGGATTTAGGTGTTACCTCGATAAGCTCCTCGTCTGTGATAAACTCGATTGCCTCCTCAAGAGAAAGCTGTACGGGTGTTATAAGCGTGAGCTTTTCGTCCGCTCCGCTTGAGCGGATAGCTGTGAGGTGCTTTTCACGGCAGACGTTTACCTCAATATCGTCGGGCTTGGGATTTTCACCGACTATCATACCCTCATATACGGGTGTTGCAGGCCCGATGAATAGCGGACCTCTGTCTTGTGATTGGAAAAGTCCGTAGGTTGTTGCTATACCTGTTTCACTTGCTACGAGGGACGAGGTAAATCTCGTCTTGATTTCGCCCTTAAACGGCTCGTAGCCAGCGAAAATCGATGAAATAATACCCTCGCCGCGCGTATCGGTCAAAAGCTCAGAGCGATAGCCGAAAAGGCATCTTGTGGGGATGGTATAAAACAGCTTTTGCCTTGTGCCGTTCAGCTGCATATCAACGAGTGTGCCCTTGCGTGAGCCGAGCTTTTCCATAACGGCACCCATATACGCCTCGGGAACGTCTATAATTACGTTTTCGACAGGCTCGCATTTCACGCCGTCGATTTCCTTAAAGAGCACGCGCGGATTGGAGCAGCAAAGCTCGTATCCCTCGCGGCGCATATTTTCAATTAAGATAGAAAGGTGCATTTCTCCTCTGCCCGCAACGCGGAAGGAGTCGGTTGTTTCACCGTCGGTGACACGGAGAGAAACGTCACGCAAAAGCTCTCTGTAAAGTCTTGCGCGAAGGTGGCGCGAGGTAACGAATTTACCCTCCTTACCCGCGAAGGGTGAGTCGTTTACGGAGAAGGTCATCTCCATTGTAGGCTCGCCTACCTTGACAAATTCAATGGGCTCGACCTTAACGGGTGAGCATACGGTGTCTCCGATGGATATATCCTCACAGCCCGAAAAGCAGACGATGTCGCCCACGTTTGCTTCGGTTGTGGGTACTCTTTTCAGTCCGTCGAACTGATAGATTGAAACAATTTTTGCGGGGCGTGATTTTGCATCCTTATCGTGATAGTTACAGATGGATACGCCCTGTCCCTGCTTTATTGTGCCGCGTTCCACTCTGCCTATACCTATTCTGCCGACAAATTCGTTATAGTCGATGGCTGATACGAGAAGCTGTAAGGGCTCGTCCTCCTCGCCGTCCGGTGCGGGCATATATTCAAGAATCGTATCAAGAAGCGGCTCGAGATTTTTGCCCGGAGTATGGGGGTCAAGAGAAGCCGTGCCCGCTCTGCCCGAGCAGAAGAGCATAGGCGAATCGAGCTGCTCGTTGGTCGCGTCAAGCTCCAAAAGAAGCTCCAGTACCTCGTCGCCTATTTCGTCAAGACGTGCATCGGGGCGGTCGATTTTATTAACGACTACGATAACCCTGTGATTCATCGCAAGCGCCTTTTGCAAAACGAAACGGGTCTGAGGCATAGGTCCCTCTGCCGCATCAACGAGTAGAATTACACCGTTAACCATCTTAAGTATGCGCTCTACCTCTCCGCCAAAGTCTGCGTGGCCGGGAGTATCTACTATATTGATTTTTACACCCTTATAGTGAATAGCGGTATTTTTTGCAAGAATTGTAATGCCACGCTCTCGCTCAAGGTCGTTTGAGTCCATGACTCGCTCCGCCATCTCCTGATTCTCGCGGTAGATACCGCCCTGACGGAGCATCTCATCGACGAGAGTCGTCTTGCCGTGGTCAACGTGGGCTATGATTGCTATGTTTCTTAAATCCGTGCGCTTCATATTTTCTCCTAAAGTTTAGTTTTCAACTTTCTAAGTGTATCACAAAAGAGACAGAAAATCAATTACTTTCGCACAAAAATATATAAAAATTATGCGTTGAAAAGCTTTGGATTTTCATTTGCAAAGGCTTTCATAAACTCAACGAGCCTTTCGACACCCTCAAGAGTCATTGAATTATAGATAGACGCGTTCATACCGTCGAGGGTGCTGTGGCTTTCAAGGTTCAAAAGACCGCACTTTCGCGCTTCCTTGATAAACTTTTTATCGAGCTTTGCGTCGCCTGTCACGAAGATAATATTGGTAAGAGAGCGGCACTTTTTGTCAACGGGATTCGTATAGTAGCTTTGCGAATCAATATAATCGTAAAGGAGCGATGCCTTTCTTTCATTTCTGCGCTTCATATCCTCAAGACCGCCGTTATTAAGAATCCAGTCAAACACTAAAGACGCCATATAAAGCTCGTGGGCGGGGGGCGTGTTGCATAATTTAGAGTCTGAGAGCATCAATTTGTAATTTATTATAGACGGAGTTTCACCCGTCGCCTCTCCGACGATATCGTCACGCATTATAAGTATTGTAAGTCCGCAGGGGGCTATATTCTTCTGCGCGTCGGCATAAATCAAGGCAAAGCGGGATACGTCGATTGGCTCCGAGAGCAAAAATCCGCTCATTTCGGCAACGAGGGGGATATTACCCGTATCCGGAATGTAGTGGAATTTTGTACCGTGGATAGTATCGCAAAAGCAGATGTGCACGTAGTCTGCATCGGGTCTGAAGGATGCAGCGCCAAGCTCAGGTATCGTCGAGTAAGCGGGGCTCGCGCCTGCGCTTGAGCCTGCCTCTGCGATGTCGCCGTACTTTTTAGCCTCGCCTATCGCGAGCTTCGAAAACTGACCCGAGAGCACGTAGTCCGCGCACTTATGGCCCGAAAGCAGATTAAGCGGAATCGCGGCAAACTGAGAAACCGCATCGCCTTGCACGAAAAGCACCTTATAGTTTTGAGGTATATTCAGCACTCTTCTAAGCAAGAGCTCCGCATCCTTTTTAATTTCGTCGTATTCCGGGGAATTAATGCCTATCTCATATACGGAAATTCCCTTGTTTTTATAATTCCACATTCCAACGCTTGCAAGCTCCGAAACGTCCTCGGGAAGCGCTGCGGGAGTTGAGGAAAAATTATAAATCTTCTTTTTTGCCATTTCAAGTCACCTCGAAAATAAATGTATAGCTTATTATACTACTATTTTTATAAAAAGTCAATAATGAACAGCGCCCTGTAGATTTATGTTGACAAAAGTGGGGTTTTGGCGTATAATTAGATTAAGTTTATTTAGGAGAGACAAAAATGAAAAGGTTTTTGGGCTTATTTGTTTTGCTCTTATGCTTCTGTATTGTCTTTACTTCCTGTGACACGGGCGATATCACAATTGATGCGGCTACGGTTAAAGGATTTACATACGGTGAGGGTGAAAATTCCGTTAAGCTGACGGCTGAGGAAAGCTTTGTCGGATATTTTGTTATAGACGGCGAGGGCAGCTTTAAAAAAGACGGATTCAAGCTGATATCAACCAATAACGAGATAGCTACGGTAGAATACGAAGCCATTGTCGGCTCGAATTTTTACTTTCTGCTCACAGCCATATCCGAGGGCGAGTGTGATGTGTTTATACAGACGGATGACGGGCTTATTAAAAGCGAGCCGATAAAGGTCAGCGTCAGTGAAAAACTTGACACGG
>JAZRNI010000144.1:0-2301 GCA_045648105.1 Eubacteriales bacterium
GTTTTGTTTTCTATTTCCGTTTCCTCGCTCGTCATACTCCTGTATGCCTCTCGCTCGTCAGCCGAAAATTTCCGCTCTAAATCCGCTTGCCTCAGAGGCTTCCGTATTAGTCTTAATCGAAAACAAAACGGGTGAGAAATCATTTTTACAACGTACCTCACTCCGTCTTTGCTATCTAATTGTCGTATTAAGGTTGAAAGCCTGCGAAAATCTCGCAGGCTTTCTTAATTTTTATTTAGTCTATACTCATATCGAGCTCAAATCTTTTAATTTTCTTCAAGGTGTTTTTAGGGAACTCGGTATCGCGGATTTTGATTACGCCGATTTTCTTATAAGGAACGGCGGTGCGGTTATATTCGTCAACAAAGCTCTTGAAGTGATTGTAAACGTCGGTAATTCCGCGCCTTTTGAGCAGGTCAAAATCAGGATAAATTTCTGCTACTATCTGATTTTGTGCAACTGTGCGCTTGCTCTGCCCCTCGTATACTATTACGTCAAGCAGGCCTTGTGCCGAGGTAAGCGCAGTTTCAATTTCCTCGGGATATACGTTTTTGCCGTTGGAGAGGATAATGAGATTTTTGCTTCTTCCGGTTATAAAAATTCTTCCGTCCTTTCCTATCTTACCGTAATCGCCGGTTTTGAAAAATCCGTCGGGCATAATGGCGCCCTTCGTGGCGTTTTCGTCCTTGTAATATCCGAGCATAACGTTATCGCCGCGAACGCATATCTCGCCTTCTCCGTTCTCGTTTTGCCCGAGTATTTTTACCTCGTTGACGTCCAGGGCGGGTCCTACGCTTCCGCGCACGTTTTTCCTGCTGTGATTTACCGCGATAATAGGTGAACATTCCGTGATACCGTAGCCGTTGATTATGCTCATACCTATACCGTCGTAAAAATCAAAAATATCCGTACTGAGCGGTGCTCCGCCCGAAATTACCATCTTACATCTACCGCCGAACACCTCGCGGATTTGTCCGAACGCCTTTTTTCTTATATCAATTCCTATTTTCCGCAGAGCGTTGGATATTTTTAAAAGGGTCATTACCTTTTTATAAAGACCTTTGTCGTTAAGCGTTGCTCTGATTTTTCTGTATATAGTTTCAAGATACAGGGGTACGAGCACCAAATGCTCCGGCTTTTGCTCGCTTAATTCCTTCGTTACGTACTTAAGCCCCGAGCTGATATAAACCTCACAGCCTATCATAACGTGTGCTGTGAACATGATGCTTGAGCCGTAGGTATGGTGCGGAGGAAGCACGCCCACCGTTCTCTTGCCGAAATCAAGATAGGGGTATGCGCTTGACATATCCGAAAGTATTGAGTGCTGGGTAAGCATAACGCCCTTACCCTTACCCGTTGTGCCTGAGGTGAACACTAAAAGCGAAAGGTCGGTCGGGATAATCTCGTTTTCCTCGTAAATTTTACGGTCCTTAAGATATAAGTCCCTGCCCTCGCTGATAAGGGCGTCAAGTTCACCTTCATCCCCCATCGAATATACAGGGCATCCGCCCGATGCGTTTGACATAGCCTTAGCCTTATCAAGCTCATCGGCATCGCAGAAAATACAGTCAATATCTGCGTTTTTAGCGGTATCGGCGAGGTCTTCCGCGTTCCAGTCCTTATCGAGAGGGACGAGAACCGCGCCTGATATCATCGTGCTGAAATAAACGAGTATCCAGTGATAAGAGGTCTTGCCGACAACGGCAATATGCTTTTTTGCCATTCCCCTTGAAATTAAAGCCGTGCTCAGCGCGCGAACGTCGTTGCAGAGAGTTTTATAGCTGACACTTACGTTTTCCTTATCAAAGGGCGTCCTTTTATATGAAAAGGCTGTTCTGTCACCGTATTTTTCGGCGCTGTATTCAATTAAGGAACGTATATTTTCAAAATCTACCCTTTTGTGGATTGCTTCATTTTTCATAGTGATTTTCCTCTTTCTCTATCAATATTCCGGAGTTTTTTGACAAATTCCTACACATTGTATCATAACTTTGGCGGTTTGTCAATACTTTTTTACAAGTAGCGCGAAAGCTTAGCGGTGAGAATACCGCCGAGAACGCCGACGGCAATACCGCCGAGAACACCGCTCACAATCAAAACGGGCAGATAACTTACTATTGCCAGGGTGTCCATAAGCACCGAAGCGCAAATAATCTGACCAACGTTATGGAAAACTCCGCCGAGAACGCTTACTCCGATACAGGAGAACAAATCGACCCTTTTTATAGCTACCATAATTACAAATGATAAAAGCGCGCCCGAAAGACTGTAAAGCATACTTACAAACGAGCCGAAAAGCAA
>JAZRNI010000145.1:0-3249 GCA_045648105.1 Eubacteriales bacterium
CTGTACGCATATAGGTTATAAGACCCTGAAATCCTCCAAGCTCCGCACCGATGTTTAATCCGTCGTAAAGCTCCTGCGCGATTTTCATTATGCGCTGGGTCTGAAATCCGAGCTTTTTCGATGCCTCCTGCTGCATAGTAGAGGTCGTGAATGGGGGCGCGGGCATTCTATTCTTCTGCACGTGCTTAACGGACGTTACGACAAATTTCTCAGAGTCAAGCGAGGAAATGATATTATTCGCGCTTTTTTCGTCTGCGACTCTCAGCTTTCTGCCCTTATTGCCGAAAAATCTTACTGTGATATTCTCACCGCTTTTAGCTGCAAGTACCGCGTCGATAGTCCAGAATTCCTGCGGAACAAAGGCCTTTATTTCCTGCTCCTTTTCGGTAATAATTCTGGTAGCTACGGACTGTACCCGTCCTGCCGAAAGACCGCTTTTTACGTTTTTCCAAAGAACCTCGCTGAGCTTAAAACCGACGATTCTGTCAAGAATACGTCTTGCCTGCTGGGAGTTTACCAAGTCCTTGTTAATCTTGCGCGGGTGCTTTATTGCATCCTTAACTGCGCTTTTTGTGATTTCGTTGAAGGTGATGCGACATTCCTTATCCTCGGGAATACCGAGCTGTGAGGCGATGTGCCACGAAATTGCCTCTCCCTCGCGGTCAGGGTCCGTTGCGAGAAATATTTTATTTGCGTTCTTCGCTTCCTTCTTAAGAAGAGAAACCACGTCACCCTTTCCTCTTATGTTTATATATTTCGGCGTAAAGCCGTTATCTATATCTATACCAAGACTGCTCTTGGGTAAATCTCTTATGTGACCCTTTGAGGCAATAACCTTGTAGTTTGAGCCAAGATAGCCCTTTATGGTATTTGCCTTAGCGGGAGATTCTACTATTACTAAATTTGCCATAAAATAAAGCGGTGAGCCGCTGCCTTTCTAGTGTTATATTTTGCTTATTTGAATTTTCTCTCCACACGGTCGCCCGGCAGAAGTGTAACAAATTTCAGCATTTCGAGCTTAAGCATTCCCTGCATTACGTCTTTAAGACTGTGCTCCTCGCCAATGAGCGAGTTCATATCAACAGCTCCGTTTTGCGGTATCTTTTTGTAGAGTGCAAGAGTCTTTGCATCAATGCTCGGTGAGCTTGCTACCGTTTGTTCGCTTACAGCTTCACGCTTTTGGAGAGTCGGTTCTGTTTCATTCTGTTTTTTCGCCCTTGGAGCTCTGAAGATAGAGTCGCCCGGCGTAACGCAAGAAACGCGGTATTTGGTTAGATATTCGTTCATATCCACCGCACCGTCCGAAAGCTTGAAGGGATTAAGCTTGCCCGTGTACTCCTTGTCGAGAACTTCAATTACGTCGTCTGCCGAAGTAAACAGGTTCGCTCCGTTTTTAATCAGGAGATTGCTTGCCAAGCTGTTGCGGCTGCCGACGTTGCCCGGAAGCGCAAAAACGTATCTTCCCTGCTTCTTGGCGCATCGTGCGGTTATCAAAGCACCGCTACGCTCGTTTCCTTCAACCACGAGAGTTGCGTCGCTAAGACCGCTGATAATACGGTTTCTCACAGGGAAATTATCTCCGTACGGCGGTGTTGCGGGCGGATATTCCGTAAGCACGCAGCCGCACTTCACGATTTCCCTTGCCAGATGCACGTGCTGACTTGGGTAGCAAACGTCAATACCGCTGCCGATGACAGCAACGGTGGCAGCACCTGTACTGAGAGCGCCCGCATGAGCTACTCCGTCAATACCTATAGCCATACCGGAGACGATAGTTGCGCCGCACAAAGCGAGGTCGCGCGAGACTTCAAATGCGTTCTTGCGTCCGTAATCACTGAGACGACGCATTCCCACGACGGATATTGGGAATACCTTATTGAAATCCGGAAGGACACCGCGGTAATAAAGCAAAACAGGCGGTGTGTCGATTTCTTTTAAGGTGGCGGGATACTCTTTATCTCCGTATGTAACAATTCCTACGTGCTTTTCTGTGCAGAAGCTAAGAATTTCACGTGCCCTTGAGGTATCCTTGTTGATAAGGGAGGAATAATCGGCATTTCTCCGTGAAATAACGGATGAAATCGCTTTTTCGTTCAAGGTATAAATATTTTCAACTGTCTCAAATTCAGAAATCAGCTTTTTGAACGTAGGCGAGCCCGGTGTGCAAGAAAGCGACAACCAAATCCAAAGTAAAAGATTTTTCATAAACGCTCCCGTTTAATTTTTATTCTGCTCCCACATAAAAATCGCCGCAGCGACAGAAGCGTTAAGCGATTCCGTCTTCTTTGATATCGGTATGTATACACTGCTATCGCAAATCAAAGATATCTCCTTTGGTATGCCGTGCCCCTCGTTACCGATAATAACGATATCACGGCTACCAATACCGCACTTATCTAAAGGAAGTGCAGCGTCGCAAAGCTCTGCCGCGAAAACACGCCTGCCATTTTGCTGCGCTGCAAAAATAAAATCAGAAAGCGCGCTCAGCTGTGTTACCTTTACCCGAAACAGGCTTCCCATAGCGCTCCTTACGGTTTTGGTGTTGTAAATATCCGCACACGACTCGGTGAGAATTATATGCTCAACACCAAATGCAACCGCGCTCCTGATGACTGAGCCGAGGTTGCCGGGGTCCTGTAAATCGCACAGAATGATAGCCTTTTCAGAGTCTTTCAGAAAAAACTCTTCCTTATTTATTATATCCAACTTCTTGAAAAAGTCAAGATATTTTATAACAGTTATTACGCCCTGCGGAGCTTTTTCGCTCGAAATTTTTGAAAAGACGTTCTCACTAACTAACAGCAGCTCAATTTCGTAATCATAATTTTTTGATATTAAGGATTTAATTTTAGGCAGAATTGTATCTTTCTTGCTTTCAAGTACTATTATATGCGTTATAGGCAATTTATTTTCCAAGGCCTCGTATGACAGCTTTTCACCCTCTACGAAGAAGGACTTTGCGTTTTGGCGGCCCTTTCTGTCGCGGAGTGATGCTATCCATTTGGATCTTGGATTAGCAGTACTGCTTATAACTTCCTCTTTGATTCTCATCAGAAAACTCTCCAAAAAAGAAAATTATTATTCTTATTTCAAAAAAATCCCGCTTAACCACGAACGGAAAGCGGGATTGACTTAGGTTTATTAAAGTGCAGCTCTTGCCTTATCGCAGATTACCTTGAACGCATCCTTGTCGGAAACAGCGATTTCGCTGAGCATCTTGCGGTTGAGATCGATACCTGCAAGCTTAAG
>JAZRNI010000146.1:0-4234 GCA_045648105.1 Eubacteriales bacterium
CCAAGGTCGTCGATTCTTCTAACTATCCCTGTTGCTTTCATATATATATCTCCCATTTACTATGCTTCGCATTTTTGATGCATCACTATTATTTGTAAGGAGATAAAATTTATACCAATCACACTTTAGGTATTTGGTTAAACTGAAATTTGAGCGTGGTTTAGACAGTTGCGTATTTGTCATCGTGGGAAATTGAATTTTCCCATATACTGTCACTTGCTTTTTTTATGTCTTCTATATATTTTGAAAATTTGTTTTTTGCGATTTCAAATTTCTTGTAGGCGATTTTGTTAACGTTATGTATGTCGCTGCCAAGCGCAACTACGAGTCCGCGTTCTGCCCAGTTATAAATATGTTTATTTTTAAATAAGGTGGCAATAGAATCTGCATTGATTTGCAACTTTGCTCCGTAATAAATCATACTTTCGATATTTTTATAGTTATATCTGTCAGCGTGAGCAAGTATGACGTCAAAGCCTCTTCTCACAAGATTTTCAACGCAGACGCAGTAGTTTTCGCTAAAGCTTGTAAAAGGAAGCTCAAGCAGTAAGGCTCTCGTTCCGTCGATACAGAGCTTTTCAATATCTGCAATACGGTCTAAATTTTCGCACATAAGCACCTCGGCGCCGAGGCGGATATCGGGCAAATCGCCCTTCATATGCTCCCTCAGCCCAAGATACGATTCATCCCTTCTTTTGAGAAAACCGTTAAGGGTGTGGCGGTGAGGATAAAAATGGGGAGTGGCGATAATTCTGTTTACACCGTGCAAGCGGGCAAGTTCCAGCTGTGAAAGCGAGATTTCAACAGAATCGCTGCCGTGGTCTGCCTTAGGCAGAATATGTGCGTGAAAATCAACTACGTCAAGATTTTTCACCAATACTGAACCTCCAAACGTATATTAACTGTAGCTTGAATAATTTTTGTACTTGTAGCCACCCTTGATGCTGCCGCGCTTAGGGTCAAGCGCCGAAAGAACAACTCCGAAGATTTCTCCGTGAACGCTTTTAATGGAGTTCACCGTCTCCGAGAGTGAACGAACGTCTGAATAATTTGCGCGCTGTGCTATAATATATCCGTTGATTTTTGAAGCGAGAAGAAGAGCGTCGGTGATTATGCCAACGGGCGGAGTATCGATGATAACGTAATCAAATTCCTCAGAGGCAATAGATAGAAGCTTATCCATCCTGCTTGAATTGATGAGTCCGGGCGGGTTTGAGCTTGTAGCCCCGGAAAACAAAACGTACAGATTGTCTTTTTGACTCTTGACGAAATTGGGAGTATCCTTTATTCCTGCCAAATATTCCGAAAGACCCGCAACCCCCTTCTCTACGTTGCAGAAATCGTAAGTTAAGCGCGCAATACGCGGCTTTCTCATATCCATATCAATAAGCAAAACCTTTTTGCCATCGGTATTATCAGCAAGGGCTATTGCCAAATTCAACGATACGTAAGTTTTGCCCTCACCCGAGTATGAGCTTGTAACGCAAATTTTCTTACACTTATCCTCTATTGGGAGATAGAGAATGTTTGTATTGAGGGATTTGAAGGCCTCAACGATTGCAAAGGGGGTATCATCATTAAGTATGCGAAGCATATCCTGCGAGTCGTCGGAGTGCGCCTTTTTTGACTTTTTAAACAGTGCCATTTTCCCCCTCCTTATACTGCTTGTATTTCAAGAACGAATCTTGACGAGGAATAGCGCCAAGAACGGGTATATCGAAATTCTCCTCTATTTTCTTCTTGTCGCGGATAGTAGTATCAAGCATATCATCAAGCCAAACGCAAATCATAACGATAAATGCGCTTATTATAAACAAAATCAAAGAATTGCGAAGCGCGTGCTTTGGGTTTGGCGCTATTGGCGACTTTGTGGGCCCGTCAGTAATCGCTACCATAAGAGGATTTGGCAGACTATCTATTATTTGATTGGGAATAATAGGCGTAATATTTTTGCAAACATCCGCAACGTACGCAGGATCAGTTGACGTAAAGGTAATACGCAGAACGCCGGAATTACCGACGGAGCTTATTCTCATCATAGACCTGATTATCTCCGGCGTCAGCACGGAGGAATATTCCTCAGGCAGCTTTAAAATAATAGCTTCAAGGAAATTATCGGTTTTGAGTATATACTCATAGGTTTCCAGCATATCCTCCGCCGTCTGAATGTCGCTCGCCGTCGGAGATGACGAATCGCCCTTGTATATATACAGATCAAATGATGACGAATACGTATCCTTCTTTATAAATTCGCAGTATATGAACGTAAGAGCGGCAACTAAAACCGCAACAAGCAATACGAGCCAAAGCTTTGGCAGTATCACCTTAGCAATATCCTTTAAGGAAATCTCTTTATCGTGGTTTATCATCTGTTTTTACATCCTCTCACTGATGGCGGTACATAAGAAAAAGGCTGTATCTTATGAATACAACCTTTTCCATGTATAATTTAGTTTAATTCATAACAGATTCGTTATTCTGTTTTGATGCGTTCTCGGCGGCATTAGCGTCCCAACCAAGGGAATCGCAGTATTTTGCAAAAAAAACGTCGCCCGTGTAGACGAGATTCATATGATAGAGATTGTCACCGCTATCAACTCTTACGACCTTGCCGTCCTCCACGGTGTAGTTCGTGCCCTCAACGCCGTACTGAAGAAGGTTGCGAAGCTCCGCGTCATTATTGATGGCGTAAATCATCTGCATTGCGCGATCAACGTATTTCTGCTGTCCGTTCACAACCGCGAAAGCGGAAGAAAAAGCCTCGTCCTCATCGACGGTAGGATAAACGGAAACGTTACAGATCTTACCCTTAGCTCCCTCTTTTTCAATCTCTGCCTTAAGCTCGTAATTACCGGACTGATAATATACGTAATCATCGGGGTTCTTGCCGTTTCGGGTTATTTCATCGATAAGATCCGCAGCATCCTCAAGCGTCTTGTAGCTAAGCAGCTTTGAGTCGCTGTAATGAAGCTCATCTCTGCAGTATGCCTTGTCGATAACAAGATACTTATATTCACCTATGAGGTGATTGTTGGGTATGCAATAGTTTTTATTGTTTATCCTGGAGCCGTCCAAAAGAGCCTTGGGTATTTGCGAGTTAAGGCTGCCGTAGGCTTTGGTCTCCAGATAATCCGAAAGATCCGCAAGCTTATTAGCGGACACAAGTGAGTTCATCAGCTCTTTACTGTTAATTAACACAATGTTAGCGGCAGTAGCATCGGTAGCATCTACCGCGGCAGCAACCGTAGCGTCGTATTTATCGGCAGTCACGTAGTTAACGATAAGCTCCGTGGTATAAGTGTACTCTGTATGCTGAGTCACCATTCTCTTTACCGTATTAATAGCAAAGTTGGTGGTTTCGGCATCGGTGATTATGTAAAGATTCAAGGTAAGCTTCTCTACTTCATCGGGCTTCTCGGGGTAATTCTCAATATATGAGCCGAGCCCTTCGTATTCACCGCAGCTGACAAGCATTAAAACAGAAAAAACAACTGCAAGCAGCATTGCTAATATTTTTTTCATCATTGCCTCCGCAAAATTTATTCTAAAATATTTTACTATATTTCAAGCAAAATGTCAAGTGATTTACATTATTGTACGCGCAAGTTTAAAAATTCTAAAATTATCACCAAATTTCACTCCGTAAATTTGTGCACATTTTAATCAATTTACGAGATAATCCTTAAGAGTTTTAGAACGGGACGGATGACGAAGCTTTCTGAGCGCTTTAGCTTCAATCTGTCTTATACGCTCTCTTGTAATCTGGAACTGCTTTCCGACCTCCTCAAGCGTTCTCTGTCTGCCGTCCTCAAGTCCGTATCTCATCTTGATTACCTGCTTTTCACGCGGGGTGAGAGTGTTAAGCACGTTTGCTATCTGCTCTCTCAAGAGCGCGTACGAGGCGCTGTCCGAGGGTGCCGGTGAATCCGTATCCTCAACGAAGTCGCCAAGATGGCTGTCCTCTTCCTCACCAATAGGTGTTTCAAGCGAAACCGGGTCCTGAGCTATTTTCATAATCTCGCGCACCTTTTCGGGAGTTATTCCGAGCTTTTCGGCAATTTCATCCGTAGTAGGCTCTCTGCCAAGGTCCTGCAGAAGCTGACGCGCAGTTCTGGAAACCTTATGAATCGTCTCTACCATATGTACAGGTATTCTGATTGTTCTTGCCTGGTCAGCGATGGCTCTGGTTATAGCCTGTCTTATCCACCACGTAGCGTAGGTTAAGAATTTATAT
>JAZRNI010000147.1:0-2757 GCA_045648105.1 Eubacteriales bacterium
CCTATTGTACGAAGCGCAGTGCCAAGATAGACGCTTTTAAGCGAGGAGCAGTCTCTGAAGGCTCCGTCCGAGACGGTTTCACAGTTATCACCTATGTAAACGCTCTCAAGTCTGCGGCAGCCCTCAAAGGCGCACACGCCGATTTCCTTAAGTGTTGCGGGAAGGTCTATTCCGGAAAGTGACTCACAGCTTGCAAAAGCGCCCTCCCCTACGTATTCCACCGTATCCGAAAAGGTGAGATTGATAAGATTCTCGCAGCTGAAAAATGCGTAGTCGCATACCTGAACGACACCGGAATCCATTTTTAAGGTATTCAGGCTGTTGCAGTTGGCAAAGGCGTAGCTGCCTATGCGCTCGACAAAGGAGCCGAGGGTGATAGAGGTAGCATTGGAATCAAGAAAGGCTTTGTCGCCGATTGAATATACCGACCTGCCGAGTATTACGTCCGGAACGGTGATTAAAAAATCACTTCCGAGATATCCGACTATTTCAAGCTTGCCGTTGTCAAGAACTACATACTCAAATTCCTCGTAGGCAAAAATCTCCCGCTCCGGTTCATCCTTCCGTGTCAAAAGAACAAGCGAAAGAACGGCTGAGACGAGTATCAAAACCGAGGAAAGAACGATGATTTTGATTTTCATATATTTCCTTAATCATTACGCAAAATATAAGCATAGATATTTTAGCACAGAATATCGGGTTTGTCAAGCAGTTTGCAAGACATATTTCGTGCGCTGCGGCTTTGGGCAGTATAATTTGCACAAATTTCCCGTATAAGGCTGTGAAAAATGGAAAAAACAAGAGTGATTATACGGAAAGGAATAGGTATATGAGAAGAGTTACTGCTATAATGCTATTGACATTGATTTTATCACTTTTGATTCAGACAGTGTTCGTAAGCGCGGATTTTGGAAGCGGAGTCGCCGTTGTGAGCGAGGACGTTAAGGTTATAAAAAGCGCGCTTTACGGAAAAAAGCTTGCACTTTGCGACCTTGATATAAAGCAAGCTCTGTGCATCAGCGATTTTAAGGAAATTACAATTACGAAAATCCCGAAATCCACGGAAGGCGCGCTTATGCTTGGCGGCAGGCGCGTGAGCGAGGGCGCTACCGTTAAGCGCAAAAACATTCCCTCGCTCGTGTTTATACCTGCATCCAAGGAGGTTGAGTCGGCAAGCTTTTATTTTACGGTTGACAATCTTATGGACGGCAAGGAAATCGAATTTCTGATAAGATACACCGACAAGATAAACTACGAGCCCGAGATAAAAAGCGCTGAGACTGCATCGGCAGAGGTAAGCACGCAAAGAGAGATTGGAGTATACTCAAAAATGTACGCCACAGACGCGGAAAACGACAAGCTGGAATATATGATTATTGGCTTTCCAAGGTACGGAAATATAGAGGTTTTAGATAAGGAAAGCGGCGAATATCTTTACACGCCCCCCTACTCGTTCGTGGGAAACGACAGCTTCACCTACGTATGCCGCGATGAATGGGGCAACTTTTCAAAGCCCTGTACGGTCAATATTAGCATTGACGAAAGAATGAGTGAGGTCGTATATTACGACATGCTTACTCGCAAGGAGTATTCAAGCGCCGTAGCGATGAGCGCTATGGGTATAATGAACGGGAATATCGTTGGAGACAACGTTTATTTCAATCCCGACAAGGAAGTAACAAAGGCGGAATTCGTTGCAATGGCGATGAAGTGCGCTGACGTTAAGTGCGACGCAAGCATCAGCTCGTCCTTCTTTGATGATAACGGAGAAATTCCTCAGGCTCTTTTATCTTACGTTGCCACCGCGCAAAGAAAAGGAATTATACAGGGCTCATTTTCCGGCGGAAGGCTGTTATTTAACCCGAATGAAGCCATAACGAAATACGAGGCGGGCTTCATCATGGCTAACCTTTTAAATCTCGAATACGAGGGAGAGATGCCCGTATTTAACGATTATACGGCTATACCGACCTGGGCGCGATCTGCAATTTACTCTATGCACGCGCTGGGAATTTTTGAGAGTGACGAGGGCAATATAAATCCTCAGGATACGGTTAGCCGCGCGGAGTGTGCGGAATATCTTTACAGGCTGTATAAAAATGCCTGAGGCGCTTCCTTTAATATAAACCAAAAACGAGACAGGTATTGTGCTAAAGCATACACAGTATCTATCTCGTTTTTATTACTTGGAAATTATTTTTGCTCAAGGGACATTTGCCTTGCTATTTCCTTGGGAAGATCGGATGGAGTTACACCGTAATCCGAATATTCATTTGCAAGATATACTCCTGCCAAGGAGTGGAAATATACCGCAAGTGAAACGGCCTTGATTGGCTTTATGCTGTTCTGCGCCAAAAGAGCGCCCACAAGGCCCGCAAGCACGTCACCGCTGCCTGCCTTGGCAAGTGACGAGGATGCCACCGCATTGATATAAACGTCGTTACCGTTAGTTACTATCGTGCCTGCGCCCTTGAGTGCTATAATACAGTTATTTTCCCTTGCGAATCTCTCCGCGATTTCCATTCTGTTAAGCTGTAAGAACGAAACGTCCTCACCTATAAGGCGCGCGAGCTCCAGCGGATGCGGAGTGAGAATAACACTTCTCTTCGCGTTGCGAATTGCCATAACGCCTTCTTCTCCTATGCTTGAGAGCGCGTTTATTGCATCGGCGTCGAGTATCAATGCCCCGCCCTCACGGCCAAGAAGTGCGAGTGTGAGCCTTAAGAGTCCATTGGTATTATCCGAGCCCGAGCCTAT
>JAZRNI010000148.1:0-2705 GCA_045648105.1 Eubacteriales bacterium
TGACCGAAGGGGTGGTCCTTATCAGCGGGCTTGCCTGATAGCCTGAAGCTGACCATAGTTACAATCGAGGAGCCGGCATCGGAAAGATTGTTGAGAGAGTCGGCAACGAGCGCTACAGATGCGCTTATGAGGCCGAGTATGAGCTTTACTGCGGAAATCAGCAGATTGACCGTGATACCGACAATGCTCGAGAGCGTACCGTATTTTTGACGGACGGCGGCGTTTTTAAGGTTTTCATTATCCTTTATAAATAATTTAATCAATAAATCTGTCATAATTGCCCTTTACAATTAAATAAATTTATGTTAAAATTAAAGCAAAAGAGTTAATCGGAGAGAACAGTCGCTATGAACGTTTACAATATTTTATCAGATAAAAGAGATAAAATTCATACGGAAATCCTATATACCTTAGCAAGCTACAGAGCGAGCGGCAAGGAGCTTGCCGTATTTTCCGCGGAAGGCTGCGGCGCACAGGCGGAAAAATACGTGGATAAATGCCTAAGAACGTTAAAGCAAGGCTCGAAAATAGACTTTTACGTAAAGTCAAGCGAGATTGACGTATCAACAGAGGGTAGTTATCTTTTGAATAAGCATCCCGAAATTACAGATTATATACGTGAGAGCGGACACTTATTTATCGTCAAGCTCTAAATGTACAGAAAATCCTGCTGTGAAGCAGGATTTTCAACTTGATATGTATTAATCGTTCTTAACTTCTTCCAGATAGCGTACAACGTCGCCAACTGTGTTGAAGTTGTGTAGATCATCATCGTCGATCACAACGTTAAATTTTTCTTCGCAAAGATATACCAAGTCCGCAAGCTCGAGCGAGTTTATACCAAGGTCGCCTGCGAGTTCTGCATCCATTGAGATGTCTTCGGGTTTTACACGAAGCTCTTCTACAAGAAACTTCTTAAGTGCCTCAAACATAACAATCCTCCTTATTTTTGACTACACTGTGCCGTGTACTCCGTTATCATAACACAAATGGGACTATTTGTCAATACTTTTTCAAAAAATAGGCATCTTTTACAAATTTGCTATACAATTATGGTAGCTTTTCAATAGTTTATGCTGCAGTTTTTTACAAAAATGAGCAGCCTTTCTCTTGACATAAATAATAATGTATGGTAGAATTATCATAGAATTATTTACGGAGGTGATACTTATGACGCTGGCTTGGATTTGGTTAGGCGTTTTGGTATTGGCAATAGTAGTTGAGGCGCTTACGGACCAGCTTATTTCTATTTGGTTTGTTCCGTCCGCAATAGTGAGCGCGATACTCGACTTTTGTAACGTGGATCCCCTGTGGCAGGTAATAGTTTTTCTGATTGTTGCCATATGCGGTATTATTTTTTCCAAAACATTCCTATCAAAGTATATTTCCAAGGTTAACTGTAAGACTAATATCGATGCTATAATCGGCGAAAAGTGCGTTGTTACCGAAAGGGTTGACAACTACGCCGGCTGCGGTCAGGCCAGAATCAAGGGACAGGTGTGGTCGGTACGCAGTGTAAATGACGATGACGTCTACGAATGCGGTGACGTGCTTAAGGTAGTTGCTATTGAGGGCGTTAAGCTAATTTGTAAAAAATAATATATAAAGGAGAAAAATTATGAGTATTTCATTCTTGCTTGCACAATCCGCGGCACCGATTATCATACTCGTTGTTGTGATTGCGATTGTCGTAGCTATTTTGATTTCATGCATCAAAATCGTGCCGCAGGCATCCGCACACGTTGTGGAAAGACTGGGAACCTATATGGCTACATGGGGTAACGGACTGCATTTCAAGGTGCCGTTCATCGATTCTGTTGCGAAGAAGCTTACCTTAATGGAGCAGGTCGCGGATTTTCCGCCCCAGCCCGTTATCACACGCGACAACGTAAGAATGCAGATTGATACCGTGGTGTTCTATCAGATTACCGACTGTAAGCTTTATGCGTACGGTGTGACAAATCCGCTTCTCGCTATTGAGAGCCTTACCGCCACGACGCTTCGTAACATTATAGGCGAGCTTGACCTTGACCAAACGCTTACGTCAAGAGATATCATCAATACTAAGATGCGCGCAATTCTTGATGAGGCAACAGACCCTTGGGGTATCAAGGTTAACAGAGTTGAGCTTAAGAATATTATCCCGCCCAAGGAAATACAGGATGCGATGGAAAAGCAGATGAAGGCGGAAAGAGAGCGCCGTGAGCTTATACTTAAGGCTGAGGGTGAAAAGAACTCAACGATTCTTGTAGCTGAGGGCCGTAAGCAGCAGGCAATTCTTGAAGCGGAGGCAGAAAAAGAGTCCGCAATTGTCAGGGCTGAGGCGGTTAAGGAAGCTAAAATCCGTGAGGCAGAGGGTGAAGCTGAGGCTATTTTGAAGGTACAGGAAGCTGTTGCTGCCGGTATCAAGATGATAAACGACGCAAAGCCGACAGAGGCTATGATTACTCTGCGCAGCCTTGAAGCCTTTGAAAAGGCTGCTGACGGACAGGCGACAAAGATTATTATTCCCTCAAGTATTCAAGGCGCTGCCGGACTTGCAAGCGGAATAGTAGAATCGCTTAAAAATCCTTAAATGTTTTCCGGATTTTACAAGACCGACGGCTAAAGTCCGTCGGTCTGATATTTTATATAAGTTTTAAAGTTTTTTTGCAAAAAGTCTTGACAAAGGATAAATATTCTGTTATAATATCGTTCGTGTCAGT